>DAOVJP010000386.1 GCA_030673205.1 Thermoplasmata archaeon | reverse complement strand
GGTCGCTGCAGAGAACGATCTCAACGCCACCCCAAAACAGACCCTGGATGCGATAAAGATGCTCAATAGGGTAGGAGGGGAGAGAGGAGACACGGGTCTGCCGGAACTGTTGCCTGGCATCAACTTCCTGGGCGGGCTCAAGGGAGAGACCAAGCAGACATATGATCTGAACCTGGCATTCCTGGAGGACATAACATATTCCAAGCTCCTTTTGAGGAGGATCAACATACGGCAGGTCGCGTGGTCGGCGGAGATGCTGAGAGGAAGGATAGGAGGAGATGGAGGAGGGGGTAAGAGAGGGAGAGGGGTTGGAGGAGAGACAGGATCGGGAGGCAAGAAGGGAGGCGGAGTTGGAGGAACAGAGGTAGGAATGAGATGGGGAAGAGAAGGAGCTAGGGCGGGAGGTAAAAGAGGAGGGAATGGAGCGGGTAAGTTCTTCGATAGAACCCGGTTCTTGAGGTTCAAGGAGTCGGTGAGAGAGAGGATAGATCGGCCAATGCTGCGCAGGCTCTTGCCTGAGGGGGTGATACTCAAAGATGTGTATCTGGAGATCAACGATGGGAATGTCACGTTCGGGCGACAGATGGGCACATATCCTCTGCTGGTAGGCATCCCCTACAAAATGGAAACAGGCGAATGGGTGGACGTAGCCATCACTAGCCACGGGAGGAGAAGCGTCACAGGTATCTCTTATCCCATGGATATCAACAACGCTCCTGTCCGAGCCCTCGAAGCGCTTCCTGGCATTGGGAGAAAGAGAGCACTCCGCATATTTCACAAGAGGCCGATCAGAACGGAGGAGGAACTGGTGTTGGCGTTGGAGGAGAAAGATGTGGTGGACAGGGTCATACCGTTCCTTTCTATATAGACCATACCGTTCCTTTCTATATGGGTCCTAATAGGTCCTACCATTCCTACACAGATCGGATCATAGCAGGGAGACCAGTATCTTCATGTCCTTCTCTGCATCGGGCATGAGGGCCCTGTGGTATATCAACGCCGCAGGATGGAACAGAGGAAGGGCCGCCACCTCCCCCCAATCTTCTTTGAAGTGGTATATATTCCCATGTTCTTGGGTGATGGTCCCGAAATCCTGTCCATATCGTCCGGCGATGAAGCTCAGCCCATGTCTGCCAAGGGGTGCCACCACCCGCGGTCGCAATGCGTTGAGCTGGGCCTCCATCCATGGAGAGCACGCTTCCTTCTCCCCCGGAAGGGGATCTCTGTTCTTCGGAGGGCGGCATTTGAGCACGCTTGTTATGAACACATCCTCCCTAGACAATCCAACAGAGGTGAGGAGGGAATCCAATATCTTCCCGGCGGCTCCGACGAAAGGGCGTCCGGTCTCGTCCTCCTTCCGTCCGGGTGCCTCGCCTATGAACACAACTCCTTTTGAGCATGCGCCCTCGCCAGGCACGGCTAAGTGCCTGGAATTTGCGAGTGCACATCTCTGACATTGTTCGATATTGTTGGCCAGTTCATCGAGTTTATCATTCATGGTCCACGGGTATGGGGCGGGGGCAAAAAAACATTTGGCTAAGGGAAGAGAGGGTGTGAGGGCGTGGGTGGCACGGAGGAGAGAGGAGGGGTGGTGTGGGTGGCGTGTGGATTCGGGCAGCCTCCAGACCGCAAAGACCATAAGGGGGAGTGGTGTTGGCCCTCCCATGACCATGGACATCCGTTTCCTAGGGGGGGCGGAGCAGGTGGGCAGCCTGGGTCTTTTTATGGAGAATTGGGGAGTGAAACTGCTCTTTGATTATGGGCTCACACCTACAAACCCGCCCGGATATCCGCTGCCTGCACCGCAGGTGGACCGCGTGTTCCTCAGCCACGCCCATGTGGACCATTCCGGTATGATCCCTTGGGTATGTGGCCATAGGGACACCCTC
>DAOVJP010000110.1 GCA_030673205.1 Thermoplasmata archaeon | reverse complement strand
TATATATATATATATGTATTGTTTGATCGTTATCATATAGAAAATGGCAAATTCGAAGCCATGTTCATGAAAAGCCCGGACCTCGGCAACTCCTGGACAGAACCAGTCCGACTGAGCCAACTTGACGACTGGAACAGCTACAGTGGAGGACTAGCCATAGACAACGACGATGTCTACGTGGTGTGGGAAAACCTCAGCGCAGAGGACGAGATATACCTGCGCCGCAGCCAAGACGACGGGGATTCGTGGCTGCCGGAGCAACGACTTACGGATGATGGAGGAATGAGTAGAGGGCCCAGAATCTCTGTGGGGGGGGATGTTTGCATGTAGTATTTGGAGATGGCCGGAGTGGAGTCTATTCCGTGTATTACCTGTCAAGCGAAGATAATGGGGCTACCTGGAGTGAGTTAGAGTTTCTCTCCGAGACCCCCAGTACTTTTGGAAATGAGATAGCAACTTATGAGAGTGACATCCACATTGTGTGGGACACAGATAAGACTGGAACCAGCGAGGCATACTACAAGCGCAGCCCTGCTTTTCCTATGTTAGAAGAGGGTATATCTCTTGTCTCAGGTTGGAACAGTCTTGGCTTTCCCTGTGAGCCTCCCATAGGGTATACTACCCGCGATCTCGCCTCCGATATAGAGAACGACAGCGATATGTTTGTGTTGGCTGTGTGTAACTGGACTGGTCGTCAACTTTGGCAGGACTTCATCTATCGGAAAGGTAGTGGCGGCTATCCCCTTGTGGACGGGATGGATGGGATTGGAAACTATGCTCTTTGTAAGAACCAGTCCTATTTTGTACTGGTGAACACCGCTGGCCCTGACACGATATGGATACCAAATTGGACCAACTATACCAGTAGTAATTGTCCCGGTTGGGATCTACGCGGAGGTTGGAACGCCATGGCCCTGCCATTTAACAGCACCGGAACTGGGTTGTTGGAAACCAGCACCGACATTCTTGCACTGGACCCACACATCATAGCCGTGGCGGATTGGAACGAGACCACGCAATCTTGGATGCTGGACGAGGGTACAGGCGACCCGTTCCCGCTGCGCTGGGGCACGACTGGCACGCTAGCTGCAGATTACAACTGGAATGGCACTTGGGTGCTCTGTGACCAGTATAGCGAGATTACGCAAATCGAGATAGATTAAGTTTGTCTCGCTTGCGGACGCGCGACCAGCTTTCTTGCTTGTACATACGGGGAAGCTACGCAGTAGGTTCCCCTGTATCCGGTGGAGGTTACGCCAGTAATGCTCCACCATTTTTATACGCCCTCCATTATAAATATGGCTTTGGAACATGCCCTCTTTCCCCTCTCATTGCGCCCTGCTAAATGCCCCGCTCTCCAGGTGGTGTCGCACGCCTGCAATCTCAGGCTCCTCTACTGGAAATGAAAGAAAAAAGTGAGAAAAAGAATATGGGGCGAATGGTACGCCCCAAACCTCGAAGCATGTGCTTCGAGAATATACGGAGCTAGCTCTGCATCTTGGATATTGAGCCAAGTGGCGAAAGGTCAGAGGAGCCTGTAAGGCTCCTCTAAGAGCACATGCTCCAAGGCAAGAGGAACCTTTTGGTTCCTCGATGAACCTTGTTTTCTCCCTAGACAATAGAAAAAAGAAAAGAAAGAGGAAAAGGGTTATACCTACAGGCACCAGGCCCTCTACTTCTTTGCGAAGATGCCCTTTCCGGTCCTGTTGAAGTTCTCGGATTGGGTCAGGGTGGTGTATATTGCTACATAGTGGTTGCTGGTGCCGAAGTACGTGCCTCCGTCCTCCAACGTCTTCTGCAGCTCTTTCACGGACATCTCCTTCTTTTTGGTGGAGGCGAACACCGTCTCTATCTCCTGGACCAGGGTCTTCCCGCCGGAGGTCTTCTTCGTCCTTCTGGGGCGTTTCACACCTTTGCCTCCGACGAATATGTGTTCCAGGGACTGGATGATGATGTGCTCGTTGTCCACGAGTAATTTTAGGTCGTCCAGGCTTTCCACCTGTAGTTTCATCTCTACTTTCTTTCCTTTTGGCTTAAGTTTCATTACTGCTGCATATTCCTGTGCCATTGTTCTCACCTACGTGTGAAAGAGCGCATTGTGGAAATTAATATTTAAAACATTCCCCTATTCTATACAATTTGATGAAACGAAGCTTGGAACAGATTCATAAGAATACTGGTCCAAATGCTCATTTTGTATCATGAGGAATAAGAAAAATGCTATTTTGTATCGCTTTCATGCCTGAGACCCAACATCCTCCCAATGCATTTCTTTTATCTCCCCTGTGAAGGAGCTGGTGGTCTCGTATTCATCCAGCCACGTCCCATGGGAGGTGAGCCTCGTGTATGTGAGGTCGAGCCCTATGCACCATACGCCGCGCTCCGTTCCAGCCAGCGCACAGAAGAACGGGAGGTTTGCCTCCACCCCAACGCCCATATCCCTTCCCATCGCATCGCTGCCGCAGTGCATCTCCAGTCTCACGCTTATATTCTCCATCGCGTGGGCCGCCAGCTCTCCGGGGCCGGGGGAGGAGGTCATGGCGCCTCCGGTGTTGGACCCCGTGTCGTGGAGGGTATCGGCGACTATGCTCCCTATGCTCTCAATGAGCCACGGTATCACCTCCGCCATTGTGAACAATGGGTCCGTGACAACGATACTGAGCGTGCACCCCATGCCCGTCCCCTGCACCCCCATGGTTATGTCCAGGAAGAACTCCACCACCATGGCCTCCGATATATCATGGGCCAGCACATCCAGTTTCTCCATCGGATCGCCTGTGAACGCGAACTCGACCAACCCAACGGCCAGCTCTGCCGTTCCCATTATATCCTCTGCAGGGTTCAGCCGATCCTTCACAGACGACGGCCCCTCTAGTAATATCTCCCCCAGCATACCCAGTTCTTCTTCCACGCTCTGGTTCATGCTCTCTCTGTCCAATATTATATTGAGGCCAAGGTCCACGGTGGCGGGGCCGGCGGGAGTGGGGATCACTATCCCTCCGCCCATGCTCTCCGCCAAAGAGATGGTGGCCTTGCTGTACGTAGCCTCTTCCGGCCCATGGAAATCGAATACCCATCCGGAGCCGTGGTCGTTCCACTCCACAAAGCCCTCGTACTCTTGGTTCACCAGGCTGGTCACCGTTGCCGCTGCGTGCAGGTTCCAGAATTCTATATTGGTGTGCAGGGAGGCATCTTCCTCGCCTATGTTCACCCATGCCTCGAAACCCCCGCTTTCGCGGCCCAGCGAGATGTTCAGCCATCCCCCATCCCCCACTGTGCCTCTTCCCAAACCCGCTCCGTCGTCCTCTCTCCTTTCCGCTCTCGTGTCTCCCGCACCCTCTCCTCCGTCTCCTCCTCCCACCCCTGCGTCCCCACCTCTGCCCGCTCCTCCGCTTCCTCCTTCATGCACGGTTATCAATAATGTGAATCCGAACACGGTTATCGGGCCCAATCGGTCCCCTTCTCCCATGAACAGGCCTAGGAGGTCGCTGGCGATCTTGAAACCGGCATTCGTGAGGAGTGTGGCGAACAATGTGATCGTCTTCTCGAACATCTCCTCCAGCGTCTGGATGAGCCACATGGATGTGGACAGTATCTCCTGCAGCAGTCTCCCGAAGAGGTCAGCGACCTTCTTGATGAAATGCAGGACGCCTTCGAATATGCAGGTCAATTTTTCCCAGGCGAGCTGGAACATCGTCTTCAGATCGTCTATGAGCGTGTTGCTGGCCTGGTAATCCATGCCCTTGAGCGCCCACCCCGAGAATACCGTCACGGGCACCGAGAAGTTGAGTAATATCCGCTGGGAGTGGTTGGAGAGGGAGTCGCCGGGGTGAGGAACGATCCCATCTGAGGAGACATTGACCCAGAACTCGCCATATACCCCTACATCCCATGTGGTCTCATAGGGATGTTCACTGATGGATGTCGGGGCCGTGTAGTGCTGTCCACGGGGTTGGCCTATGGACAGGAGGAAGAGTGGGTCGGCCTTCGATATGTACGCTGGCTCCTGCTGGAGAGATAGGACATGAGAGCGAGTGTTGCCTCCCTCGGCCTCGAACACGAAACTTCCGTTCACGGGATCCCTGTCCCTTTTCACCATGGTCTCTCGATACTCCACTGCGGACACGGCACTGCCTTTCAGCATGTACCCTACCAGACCAGTGATCACCCGGTTCGCGGCCTGGAGGAACGAATCTATCAGACCATGGAGGGCGTTGATAACGCATCCCAATACCTCGCCGATCACCTCTCCTACCAGATCCACCAGTTGGTCTATGATATCATTAACAACATCTATGAGCCCTTCCAACAACTGGGTTACCCTGGCCTCGAACTCCTCCCAGAAGGACTCCGCCCCCTCCACCATGTCCTCCACATTTTCCCTGATGCTGTTGGAACTCACCAGTCCGAACGTGAGGAACTCCACCGCATCTGCGGCCAACCCCCCTATGGTCCCTATTGCGCGGCATATGCCTCCCACAAGCCAGTCCATGGCATCCTGGATGAACTGCCCTACATTGCCCAACAGACCCAGGAGCGTGTCCCTGATCGTGTTCACTATGCCGCCCAGTATCTCCTTCACTATTCTCTTCGCAGCCTCTGAGACGAATTGACCGTCCTTTAGCTGTTGCCGCAACCTGGAGAAACCCGTATTTATCCAGGAACAGGTGGTGGAGCGCGTTGTCTCTATTATGCTGTGGTGGTCGTTGGGGCCGATCAGCAACAGCGGCCGCTCGTCCCCGAAGAGGATGGAACAGATGCTGTCTGAAATGAGCTGGACGATGTTGGTGAAGAAGACATGTATGATCTCTTTGAGGTCGAAGAACAGCCAATCCAGAAGGACGGGGTCCTTTTCCAATTCTTGGGCGGTCATCATCGCAGGGGATCGGACATAATCATAGGGCTTCTTCGAGAGATGGCTTTTGTTAGCCCATATGCCGCCCACAACCTCCTCCCATTCCATGCCGACGATGTCCATCTGGATGGAGGAAGTGCTGGTCAAGGCGGAGTTCTCCAGGCAGAGCATTATGTCTCTGTTCGTCCCAAGGGCTCCTATTGGGATCTTCTCTTGGAGCCGAATGTGCGTGGCATTCGGCCCTCCGCCGGAGACGTTGAGCATCTCTTCCCACTCTCCCCCTTGAGGCCGGGAGGATAACACGAGCAGGAAGCTCACGTTCTCCATCGTTACATCCATCTCTATGGACAAATTCGCTTCTCCGCCCCGGGTGGCGTAGAAACCGTGGGAGTCCAGAGGGATGGAGGAGGAAGGGGGCAGTTCCGTTGGAAGGTCTTTGCAAAGGAATGGAACGGAGGTGCTCCATGTGCGGTTCCAGGTGCAGTTGTAGACGCAGTTGTCTGTTGCAGTGCCTGTTGTGTTGCTCGTACTGTTGTTTGTTGCGTTGTCCACTGTGGTGCCTGTTGTATTGCCTATGCCATTGTCCGTTCCATCCCCCCCGCCCTCCTCTGCATCACTCCATGTGTGGCTCACCGTCTGAGGGTCGAACAAGGGGGAGGAGAAGAGGCGGGTGACGTTGGCATAGCT
>DAOVJP010000231.1 GCA_030673205.1 Thermoplasmata archaeon | reverse complement strand
TACAACACCTGTTGGACAGGTGCCTGGCTGAACCTGAATATGTAATCGTCGCCCGGAACCTCCATCAATATCCCCTTCCCGACAAGACGGTCCAACGTTTCTACTATCTCGTCCTCGCTTGCATCCACCCCCTCACAGAGCAATTCGTACTCGAGTGTGAGACCAAAAACGCTGGCGGCGGTCAGTATGCCAAGGTCGGAACGGTCCAAACGGTTCAGCCGCCTTTCCACCACATCCGCCATACTCTGGGGAATATACACCCCCTCCAGAGCCTTTGCCACCCACACCCCCTCCTTCTTGTATATGATGCCCTCATCGGCCAGGTTCTTGAGGACCTCGATGGTGTAGAACGGATTCCCCTCCGTCTCTTTATATACGGAACGAACGGCCTCGCTCGATAGCCCCAGCCCATTGTAAAGGTTGGCCGCAAGCTCCCCTACATGTTCCGCCCGAAGGCTGCCCAAAGACATCTCCTCATAGAGGCCCTCGCTCTCCATGCGGTGCAGCGCATCCTCCAGGAGGGTCGTCGTCTCCTCTGGCCGATAAGCGGCATAGATGATCACCCTCTCATCCCTGATGTTCCTTGATAGATAATGGAGGAGATGCAGGGAGCCAGCATCGGCCCATTGGAGGTCGTCCAAGAAGAACATCAACGGCTCTCCCTCCGCAGTCTCCAATATGAGGTCGAGCACATGCTGGAACATCCTGGTGCGCTCCATGCCCAACAGGCGTTCGTCCATCCTCCTGTCCAGCTCATACTCCTTGGTGGTAAGGGACTTCACCATCTCCGGTATCTCCTCCATGCCGACCAAAGTGCCCTGCCACTCGTCCAATCTGTCACCGAAATGGTCCTCCACGCTCGTCACGAGCCGCCTCAGATCCTCTTTGATAGAGGGGGTGTCCTTCCCATACACCACCCCTGCGGAGAACACGTTCTCTCCGTGCTCTATGAGTATGATGGTATCGCCATATTCCAAACGTCCTAGGCCCTTGGCCAATGCGTTCTCGGCGAAGGCGTCCCTCACGAACATTCCTGTGCCGGTTATCACCTCTCCGACCTTTCCCTCCTCGGGGCGGGTGATCCTCTGTTTCGCCAGGCGGTCTAGTGCCTCGTCTATGAGACCTTGTCTTTCCTCTTCATCGTCCACGAAGGAATCGCTTATGAAGCTCTGCACCGCGGTAAGCATACCGGCCAGTATGTCCTCATCCTCTTCTCCCTCCTCCCTGGTCGCATGACATATCAGCAGGCCGCTCTTATGAATGAGAAAAACGTCGTGGAGATGCGCCTTCTCCACCTCCGAAGTGAGTATGACCTCCTGGTCCGTGACGCCTCCGAAGGCGGTGAGAAAAGGAAGGAAGGGAACGGTCTCCTCGTGATATATGCACCTACCCTCCATATATTGGAAGCCCGCCCCCTTGGCCATCTCCCTGGTCTCCTGGATCATCCGGGTCTTCCCTATGCCCGTTTCGCCAGCTACGACCACGAGCCCCCCCTGGCCCTCGAGCGTTCTATCCAAATGCCCCTTCAATGCTTTAAGCTCTCTATCCCTGCCTACAAGCCTTGTCCGCATGGGGGATACCGTCATCTGCAACCTCTCTGAAGGGAACGTACGGGGTATATATAGGGCTTTTGAGGGGTGTACAAAAGCAGTTGGGGGAAGAGGAAAGGAAGCCGATTGTACGATAATCTTTTTATGCTATGACTTACAACGTTCTCCATGGTGGGTCCATGGACATACACGTGTTCCGAAGCGAGACAGGAGTGACCATAAAAGCAGATTGGGACAAGTGCGACGGCATAGGAGCATGTTCCGGAGCCTGCCCCACCAACGTATTCTTCATAGTCAACGGCAAGGTCACCGCCCCCGACATAGACAGCTGTATGAAGTGCGGCCTGTGCATGGCGGCCTGCCCGAAAGGCGCTCTCACATGGGGCTAGTTGCCCGCGGCCTTCTATCCCTTGATATCCTTGGAGAAACCTATCCAGCGCTTGGCATCATCCACGATCCTCTCGTGAACATGTTCCTCCCGTCTGTTCGATCCCAGTCGTTTGAGGGCACGCCTCGCCCCCAACCCATCCTTCAACAGAGGACCGAGTTCCTCCTCCGCGGCCTCCGATATCTTCTCTTCCACCTCTTTCACGAACGAACGGAGAAGGGATATGGTGCGTGTCACCTCGGCTTCGCGTATCTCGCCAGCGGCCACCTTATCCAAGATATCATGAAGGAACACCTCTTCTCCCTGGCAGACCAGCTTATCGGGTATGGAGGCCGAGACATATCCCATGGGGCTCCGCAGTCTAGCCAAGGCTGCCTTTCTATCTTCTTCCAACATCACCATGCCTCACAGGGGCCTAGTCAATGGCTTCGGCGGTGGGCTCAGGCTCTTCGAGGAGGGATTCCATCCTCTCGCGCCATGTCTTTATCTTCTTCCATCCGATCACCAAGAGAATGACTCCGATGGCCAACATGATGGTTCCCACTATGGACGCCAGCCAGTTGACCCATCCGAATACCTCATATGCGGTGAATATGCCGATAGGTATCTTCAGAGCGTCGTGGAGATAGGATAGTATGGGTCCTCCATAGAATCCCACGAGGATAAGGATGACGCCTATCCAGAACATCTTCACAGGCTTCTCATCGTCCTCCAGTTCATCATAGAGCTCCTCCGGGGGCAGCTCCGATCCTAAAGGAGCGGCGGCGACCACGGGGGGCGCCTTTGCTGGAGGCTGTACAGGCTCTTCGATCTCTCCCACGTACTCTTCTTCGGGAAGCTCTTCCTCGAACTCCTCCTCATACTCCCCTTCTTCCTCTTCGAACTCCTGTCCACACTTGGGACAGGCTACGGCGTCGAGTGCGATCTCTGCCCCGCATGTAGGGCATTCCGCTACTTCTTCCGATTCTTCTGGTATCTCAACCACCGACTCCCCCTATGAATTGCACCGTTATATAACCTTTATGGGGCAAAACGCGGGTTTCCCGCCCCCCCTGCGTCCCCAGAGCTATCCCTCCTTCCGGACCCTCCTCCTTCGTCAGGTGCTCTTCTTATACCCTTTTCACAACGCCCACGTCCGTCTGTCATGCCTGCAACGTCCATCGGGGCAGCGGGTCCATCCCTGCCGATACGGAAGGCGTCTCCGTTCTCGATGTCGCCCTACACGCCCTGCGGTCCTGTCGCCGCTATCGTTGCGGCGATCGTTCCTTCGGGTGTTTGGATGTGTATGGTGTCGTCGGTGTTCCAGCCCAAGTTTGACATAGCTATGTCAAGCCGCGGGCCTCACTCAACTTTGACCTACGCAAAGCTTCTCAAAATGTCAAAGTTGCGTTCC
>DAOVJP010000226.1 GCA_030673205.1 Thermoplasmata archaeon | reverse complement strand
GGAGAAGAAAACATAGGTCTTCCCCGGCTGGAAGACATCCAGAGGCATCTCTTTGACACCAAAGATGACAGGTGTGTCTGGCGTACCATCGACCATGACCGCCCCGGCAGCCTCGTAGTCGGCCTCGGTGAAAGCACGGTTGTCAGAGTGCTGGACTATGAACTCCATGTCATGCGCCTCTTTCAGTTCTTTCACATGTCTGGGCGCTATGGGGGTCCTGCGTTCCCAACGGTTCTTGTCCTCTCGCCTGATGCCTACTCTCACTGTCATCTTCTCACCCTAGTCGGCGTATCGAGTGGGGGGATAAAGGTTTAGTGGGAGAGAAGGGAGAACAAAGAAGGAATGGAGGGGGTTATGGTAGCACGCGAACGTGCTTGATGGAAGCTCTACCGCTTTGCTCTGCCTCGTCTGTCCAGGATACAGCCATTCAGATCAGGCACCAACCGCGGCTATTGCTTCTATCACCGCGTTGAAAGTCGCGCTCGGGCGCATCGCCTTCGTCGCCATCTCGTCATTTGGTTCGTAGTAGCCGCCCATATCAACCTGCTTTCCTTGTGCTGCCAGTAGCTCCTCGATGATCTTGGCCTCGTTGTCCACAAGCTCCTTTGCGACCTTGGTGAAACGGGTCTGAAGCTCCGCATCCTCTGTTTGCTCGGCCAATGCCTGGGCCCAGTACATCGACAGATAGAAATGGCTGCCTCTGTTATCGATCTCGTTTACCTTGCGGGATGGCGATCTGTTGTTCTCCAGGAATTTACCGGTTGCCTGGTCGAGTGTGTCAGCCAGTATCTTGGCTTTGGGATTGTTGGTATTGATGCTCAGGTGTTCCAGTGACGCGGATAGGGCTAGGAATTCCCCGAGGGAATCCCATCGTAGATGTCCTTCTTCCTTGAATTGCTGGACGTGCTTAGGTGCCGAGCCGCCGGCG
The DNA here is from genome assembly GCA_030673205.1 of Thermoplasmata archaeon. Classification (GTDB taxonomy): domain Archaea; phylum Thermoplasmatota; class Thermoplasmata; order JAGHBH01; family JAGHBH01; genus DAOVJP01. The sequence goes on along the minus strand of DAOVJP010000226.1, from coordinate 2,463 downwards.
CCGGTCTCGAACAGTCCGCCGCCGTTCATCAGGGGAACGATGGACAGCATCTTCGCGCTGGTGCCCACCTCCAAGATAGGGAACAGGTCTGTCAAATAGTCGCGCAGGACGTTGCCGGTGACCGAGATGGTGTTCTTGCCCTCCTTTATGCGCTCGCACGAGAAACGTGTGGCTTCAACCGGGGCCATGATGCGTATCTCCAGGCCGCTCGTGTCGTGCTCTGGCAGGTACTTGTTCACCTTCTCTATCAGTTGGGCATCATGTGCCCTGCCCTTGTCCAACCAAAAGATGGCGGGCCATCCGGTCGCCCTCGCCCTGTTCACAGCCAGTTTGACCCAGTCCTGGATCGGGAGGTCCTTCACCTGGCACATGCGGAAGATGTCGCCCTCTTCAACCGTTTGCTCGAGCAATGTCTGCCCTGAAGCAGAGACGATGCGGACCGTTCCGTTGCCTGGGCACAGGAATGTCTTGTCATGGGAGCCATATTCCTCCGCCTTCTGCGCCATGAGGCCCACGTTAGGAACGGTTCCCATGGTCCTCGGATCAAAGGCCCCGTTCTCCTTGCAGAAATCGACGGTCTCCCGGTATACTCCGGCATAACTGCTGTCTGGTATGACGAATTTCGTGTCGTGAAGCTGTCCGTCCCTTCCCCACATGCGTCCTGAGTTGCGGATGGCGGCGGGCATGGACGCGTCGATGATGACATCACTTGGCACGTGCAGGCTCGTGATCCCTTTATCAGAGTTCACCATGGCCAACTCCGGTCTCTTTGCATAGCAGGCCTGGATATCCGCCTCTATCTCCGCCCTCTTCTCTTCAGGCAGACCCTTGATCTTCGAGTATAGGTCGCCCAGTCCGTTGTCGGGGCTGATGCCCAATTCCGAGAATATGGATGCATGCTTTTCGAACACATCATTGAAGAAAACGGAGACCACGTGGCCGAAGATGATGGGGTCGGATACCTTCATCATCGTGGCCTTCAGGTGTACGGAGAACAACACGCCCTTCGCCTTCGCGTCCTCTATCTGCTCCGCGAGGAACGTACGCAGGGCGCGCTTGCTCATGATGGTCGCGTCGATTATCTCGCCGTCAAGAAGCGCCGTCCTCTCTTTCAGCACCTTGACGTTTCCGTCCTGGCCGACGAATTCTATCTTGCAGTCTCCGGCCGTTGCTCCCGTGATGGTAGTGGATCTCTCGTTGGAGCAGAGATCTCCGCTGGTCATGTGGGCCACATGCGCTTTTGAGTCAGGGGTCCACTCGCCCATCGGGTGAGGGTGCTTCTTTGCATAGTTCTTTACCGAGCCGGGGGCTCTGCGGTCGGAGTTGCCTTCCCTTAGGACAGGGTTCACGGCGCTTCCCTTTATCTTGTCATACCTGGCCTTTATCTCTTTCTCCGAATCGCTCTGAGGCGTCTCGGGATAGTCGGGTAGGTTGTAGCCGTGTCCCTGCAATTCCTTGATGGCCCCCTTCAATTGAGGGATGGATGCACTGATGCATGGGAGTTTGATGACGTTCGCTTCCGGTTTCTTCACAAGTTCACCCAGTTCAGCTAGGTCATCGGATACCATCTGCTCCTCTGTCAGGTTCTCGGGGAATCTCGCGGTTATCCTCCCCGCCAGAGAGATGTTCCTCGTTTCAACAGCGACTCCCGCCGCGCCCGTGAACGCTTTGATGACTGGGAGGAGCGAGAGGGTTGCCAGTGCGGGCGCTTCGTCGACTTTGGTATATATGATCTTTGATCGTGTGGTCATGTTCTTTCAACTCCCTTGTTCTACTGCTTCTTGCTGTAGGCCAATTTTCCTCCGGCCTTCAATACGGCCATGTCCTGCTCGCTCATCGGATGGGATACGGAGTATTCCTGGCCCTTGGTCTTGTTGATCACCTTGAGACCATTGGAAAGGTCGGTGACGTCTATCTCCAGCTCGTCGCCCCCTTCGATCCTGTCATAATCCGCTGGATCATCGAAAGTTATGGGGAGTATGCCGAAGTTGACTAGATTGGCCAGGTGGATACGGGCGAAGCTCTTCACGAGCACCGCTTTCACGCCCAGGTACATGGGACATAGGGCGGCATGTTCCCGGCTGCTGCCCTGACCATAGTTCCCTCCTCCGACAACGAAGCCGCCGTTCTTCGCCTTGGCGGTGTCGTGGAAATGTGGATCGATCTGTTCGAACACATGTTTGGCATATTCCGGCACGTTCGAACGGAGAGGGAGGTACTTTCCTGCGGGCATGATGTGGTCCGTGGTTATGTCATCCCCCACCTTTATGAGCACCTCGCCGGAGAGCACAGGAGGAAGTGGATGAGACTGGGGCAGGGGGGCGATGTTCGGTCCTCTTAACATCTCCACGCCACTTCCGTCCGCCGGAGGATATATCACCAGGCTGTCGTCCACGTCGAAGAGCTCCGGGTCCGGGACCTCTGGTATCTGGCCGAGCTTCCTGGGATCGGCGAGCTTACCAG
>DAOVJP010000451.1 GCA_030673205.1 Thermoplasmata archaeon | reverse complement strand
TGTTCGAGAATGTGGATGGAGTGTTCGACGTCATCATTTTCAACCCTCCATATCTCCCGGGAAGGACAGGGGAAGGGCCGGGAGAGGGAAGGAGGGAAGGATCGGGAGGAGGAATAGGGGGCGGACCGGGAGGAGGAATAGGGGGAGGGCAAGAGGGCGGATTGGGAGGAAGGGCCGAGGGAGACCCGCGCCTGGACGGGGGTGAAGGCGGTATAGAGGTGGCCCGGCGATTCTTGGAGGAAGTGGAGGAGCATTTGGCAGAGAACGGGAGGATATACCTGCTGCTGTCCAGTCTGAGTCGCAAAGAGGAGTTGGAGAAGGGAGGAGGATGGAAGTGGGAGCGTTTGGTGGAGCGCAAGCTGTTCTTCGAGGCATTGGCGGTGTATAGGTTGAGCCGCGGGTGAGCTTGGTGTTGGTGGCAGAGGAGATGGAGATTGGGTGAGCTTGGAGGCGTTGGCGGTGTACAGATCCACCCCTAAGTAGGAGGAGTATGACCAATATGCTAACGCCTTCTTTTCCCCTGCACAACTTATTTATAATGTGTGGGGTTTTATACAAACATCCGTTCCAGCATGGAGTGGCAGGCAGGAAAGAAAACGATGTCTGAAGAAACAGAACCTCCGAGTAGATCGCCGGTCGAACGGCGTGTTTCGGTAGGCAAGGCGCCAATAGGCGGTGGTATGAATGGTACCCGCCTGGAATATTCAACGGCCGATCAGGCCAACCCAGTTGCTGGCAGTATGCCTAGCCGCGCCCCTGGCCATATTCAGACATAGCCTTCTCTCGGACATTGGAAAGATATTGCGCCAGAGTGCGTTCGCCCTTTTGATCTGCGCCTTTACGGGTATGGCGGCAGGCATATTCCTGGGTTCCATGGCCAACACGCTTCAGCTCCTGCCCGGACTCATCATACTCATCCCGGGAGCCATGGCTCTCAGGGGAGATATCTTTGCCTCCATGGGAGCCCGCCTGGGTACATATCTGCACACTGGGCAGATATCCCGCAGCAGGGAACACTCGCCAGTGTTGAGGGAGAATGTTCTCTCCTCCATAGCCCAGACATTGGTGCTCTCCCTCGCGTTGGGCTTGCTGGCGGCGGGCGTCGCCTCCCTGGTGGGTATAGATGTAATATCTCCTGCAGCCTTCATTGTCATAAGCGTTCTGGCGGGGTTGCTGGCTGCGGCCCTATTGCCCATCATCACCTTTGCCGTCTCCATGGGGAGTTTCAAGCGCGGCTGGGACCCCGACAACGTGACCGCGCCGCTCATCACCGCCTCGGGGGACATGATAGCGATACCGGCCGTGTTCCTGGCCGCACATGTGGTGCTGTACATAGAAACCGTGGAGGGGGTGTTCATAGACATGATCGCTATGGCCTTGATCGTGCT
>DAOVJP010000139.1 GCA_030673205.1 Thermoplasmata archaeon | reverse complement strand
TCGCAGCTCGCCTTTCACATCCTCCAGTCCGAGGACTATGAACGAGTCTGCCACGAACTGCTCTATGCCGTACCTTGTCAGCTGGCCGCTTTCCAAGGATTCGGTGATCAACAATGCGGTGACGTTCTTCTCCTTGAGGAAACCAGCGAACCTGAAAAGCTCCCGTCTCAATATGCCGGGGTTATCTCCATAATAAAGGCCCACGGCGGTAAGCGAATCGAGAACCAGGCGTTTGGCTTTTGTGTAGTCCAGCAGGTTGTTGAGCAGGTTCTCAAGGGCTGAGAAGCCGGCGATGCCAGCCTCCAGATCCTCCTCCGGACACTTCCTCCTTATCTCGCTCATGTCCATGAGGTAGAGCATGCCTTCGCTCTCCAACTTGTCTATCCCCATTCCATAGTTGTTCAGAGCCCTTTCGATGTTGCTCCGGTTCTCTTCCAGGGTCATATATATCCCAGGCTCTCCCTTCTCGGCGCCGCTAAAGATATAATGTAGTCCCAATAGGGATTTGGCACTTCCCGCCGGTCCGCTGACCAAATTTATCGTGTTCTCGGGAAAACCACCATTCACCAATTCATCCAGACCTGCAATTCCTGTGGGAACTCTTTTCATATTAACACCTCATCTCTCCAATTCAAGTGCACCGATTATCTGATCGGAACGGGGGCTTCTAAACTCCGAGCGGACCATGACCAGCATCATGTTGTTCGCAGTCCTCTCCCCAAAGCTCTTCGCTATCTTGTTCCTCATGGTAAGAAGCGATTCCTTCGGTTTTGTCGGGTCAAAGTCGTTCTCCTGCAACTGAAGCATTTCGTGGACGGCGTGGCTGCCTATGGCATTCCCTATGAGCTTGTAGAGTCCCTTATAGACCCGCTCTGCTTCTTCCACCGTCAGCGTTTTGTTATCTGTTCCTTCTACCAGGAGCTATCCCTCCGTAGGAGCAAGGCCATATAGGGATAGGCCTATAAATCGTTTCTGTAAGAATCGGGTGGAAAATATGACGGAAAGCTAGGCGTGTGTGTAGGATGTGTGCGCAGAGGGGGGCGCACACCGAAGAAAAGAAATCCCAGTGCAGCTATCACTCTCTCTATGGCAGTGGAGATGAAGGCGAACACAATGGGGGCCAGGATAATCCGCATCCTCTTGGAGCGCTATCCTGTCACGGTGGAAGAGATCACGGAAGAATTGAAACTCAGCCCCAGCGGGATCGAACATGAACTGGCCCGCCTTGTTTCCAAGGGATATATCAGTATGCAGCCTCTCCCGGATAAAACATATATACTCCTCCTCCGAATGGATTTTCGTTTTATAGGACTGAATGAGAGCCAGAGGCGGGCGCTGAAACACAAAGGGAAGAAGAAAGGCGGCAGACAGAGGAGAGGTTCCTCCACAAGCGATCATATGTATGGATAGAATTTGCAAGTAGCTACCCATAGTGGCGGGTCAACGCGTCCGACAGATCAGGGCGGCCTATGTTATCATTGCCCAGGGAAGGCCATCATCTCTCTCTCCAGATTTATGAGTTCTTTCTTGTCAAAAGCACCCGGGTTTATAGGCATCAGGAATATGGCGTCGTAGATAGATGCCTGCTCTGACAGCAGTTGGATGAACTTCAACACGCTGAGGAAGCTATTATGGGTCACCAAGAATTCCATTCCGGATAGCAGCACGGTGGAGTACGGGTTTTCCTTCAAGAACACCTGGGTCTCGAAGAACAATGCGGAGAGCTTGGTGGGATCGAGCGCTTCTTTATCATCCGTGGTGGACAACCAGATGATCTTGGTACCTCCCATGGGATGTTTGGCCCGGACCTTTTTGGGGAACTCCCTGGTGATACACAGCCCCTTCTCCCCCTCTCCCAGGCATTCCAAGAACAGGTCGTAGCTCTTCTCGGGCCTGTCCTCTTTCAACAGGTACATAGAACCGCATTCAAGGGAAATGGACTCTTCCTCTTCGCTGGGGGTCGGGCCCGGGGAAGGGGTTATGTCTTTCTTAGGTTTTGGAGGGCTTGGCTCCGCTTTCTTCTCATCGGCCTTTCCCGCTTCTTCCTCCTTGATCTCCCCCTCTAATGCAGTGGCGATATCCTCACGCACTTTCTTGGGCGCGTATGCCTCCCATCCCTTGTCTGTGGGGTATAGGAGGAATATGCATTTATTGGAGCCCTTGGTGATGCATTTTCGCTCTATGCATTCGAACCTTCTTGTCGAGGTGCCGCTGACCAGGCCTGCCAGATATCCTGCGGTGAAGAAACACCCTTTTACGTGTGAATCCTCTAAAGACGAGGCCTCCAGGGACTCCGAGAGAGAGACCACGAGGCCCTTCACCCCCTCACCGGCTTTTCCGTATCCCAAACCGCTCTCCGATATCAACAAGGGGATGTTGTCCAGCACCTCTGCATTGGTCTCGCAATGTATTCCCAGCGTCTCCATGAGGCTGGTGCCGCACCTTCTCCCGTATCTGTACAGCGCCGCTCTTGCCTCGTCCTTTCCCAATGTCAGATGGAACTCATCGGACAGCCCCCTCAGAGCGGGGGCGGCCATGACGTAGAAACCTATGTTCTCTCCTTCCATGCTATTCACCCTTGTCATTTGCGGTCTGCCAGCAATCGTTTGGATATGGCATCGAACGCCTCTTCCACGTTCTCACCCGTTTTTGCACTGGCCAATAGATGATCGCCATTGTATTTCTTTCCCTTCTTCTCCATGGCGCTCTCGCCCACGGTTATATATTCCCCCAGATCACATTTGTTCCCTATCAACAGAACGGGTTTGTCACCTGCGACCTCTCTGAAGGATTCGACCCAGTTGTCCATGTTGGCGAACGTCTCCCTCCTTGTAAGATCACATACCACCATGGCCCCGGTGGCACCCTGGTAATAGGCAGAGTGCAACCGGGTGTGTACTTTCTGGCCGAGGATATCCCATATCATGAGGGTGAGCTTATCGCTCCCTATGGTCATCACTTTCTTGGTGACCTTTGTCCCGAAGGTAGTAAGATATGTGTCGCTGAACTCATCATACACGAAACGACGTATCAGGCTTGTCTTCCCCACCGCCCCATCCCCCAAGAGACATATCTTCCTGATGATGGATGCCATCGGACTATCCCTCCGTAGCCTGGGAGATGACACGCCGCCTTTGGTTCTTGTTATCCGTAGCTTCTTCTTTGGATTTGAATCCCGCCTCCACTTCGGCCATATATTCTACGACGAGCAACAGTCCTTTCTTCGTCGGGACTTTCACATCCACACCCGCCTTCTCGAACTGCTTCCTGATGACGGGCATGCCCACATCCACACCGCCGAATTTGTCGCAGAAATCACCCATGAGCCAGTCTGTGGTCTGAAGCAGGGTCATATCCTCCTTCTTGGGGGCGCGAATGAACTGGTCGTCCTTCTTCTTCTCCAACCCTTCCAACATCATGGTGGCCAGGTTCTTGAACATGTCCTCCACGTGGTCGCCGGTGAGGGCGCTGGTGGATATGAACGGGCTTCCCAACTTATCCGCCAAGAACTTTATCTCTCCCTCGGAGAACATCTTCCTGTCCTTCAGGTCCACCTTGTTCCCGGCTATGACCATGGGTACCTTTCCAACGACCCCCTGTAATTCAGGTATCCAGTATTTCTCCAGGCTCTCTAAGGTCTCCCGGCGTGTATAATCGCACACGAGGATGGCGCCCTCCGAGCCGCGATATCCGGCTCTCTGGATGGCGGTATATCCCTGCTGGCCCAGTATGTCCCACACCATGAGGGTCATGGAGACCTGTTCTCCGTTATTCTCCACCACTATCTCCTTCTTCGACACCTTCGTGCCTATGGTGGTGATATACCGGTCATCAAACTTTTCCAGTACGAAACGCCTGAGAAGGCTCGTCTTACCGACGGCACCGTCCCCTATAAGGATGACCTTTCTCTTCACTGTGTTAGAGCCCAAACGGAATTCCCTCGCGTTGGGTATAGCCATAGCCCTATATGAGCTTTCTCTGACCCTGGGCTTCAGCCTCGGCCAACGCCTTCATCTTCCTCTTCGCATCCTCCAATATCACGGCATGGTCGAAGCCCAGCTCTGGCAGGCCGTCAAGCGGCCACCACTTTGCCTCCGCCGCGTCATCCCCTCCTACGAGCTTTCCACCGACCGGGTGAGCCAGGAATGTTACGGAGACGGTGTGCCCGCGGGGATCGCGTTCAGGAGCGGAGAACACGCCCACCAGCCCTTCCAGTTCTATGTCCAGGCCCGTCTCCTCCCGTGCTTCCCGCACTGCGGCCTCTTCTACCATCTCCTTCCATTCCACGAAGCCTCCGGGCAGGACCCAGCCCCCTTTGTGGGGCGGGTTCTTCCTCCTGACGAGCACCACCTTTGCCCCCTCCATCCTTCCTTCCTCTGCCTTTTGCCCCCTTCCCTCTCCCTTCCGTCTTCCTCCTCCTGCTCCTCGCTGCCCATCTGCCGTTCCCCTATCTATTATCACTATATCCACGGCCAGCGAGGGCTTCTTCCCATATTTGCAGGCGTTGTCCACCGCCCCCTCGCGGTCCCTGTAGAACTCCACCATCCTTTTTGCGTCGGGTGTGAGGCTGCTCTTGCCCCCACTCTTCCCCCCTCTCTCAGACACGAGGAGGGGCGTGCCGATCGTCTCCTCCATCTTCTTCAACATACCCCACGCGTGCCTATACGACATCTTCATTGACTCAGCCGCGGCCCGTATGCTGCCCTCCAAGTCCACCAACTCCAAAAGCCGTATCCTACCCTCGGATGCCAGGAAGCCCTTTTCCGAATGGAGCCTGAGCATGGGGCGCGCCTCCAGGCGCTTTTCGTTTTTATTTTCTTTTTCACTCAACGCGCATCAACGCTCCATCATCGGTATCTTGGAGTGAACCCCTTTCATCGGACTGTAAGATAAGTGACATTATTTAATTCCTCCGTTTTTTGCTCTTCCTTGAAGGGCAACGAATGAGAGATCGTTTGCTTC
>DAOVJP010000319.1 GCA_030673205.1 Thermoplasmata archaeon | reverse complement strand
CCGATGCCTCCCCCGATACTATGAAGACGTGCAAGCATCTCCCACCCTTCAGATGATGGTGAATATGGGTCTTTATCAGGTCATGGTGGACATGCCGTTTCCTATCCGTATCGGCCGATAACGCCTCGTCGTTTATCAACAAGAGCACCCCTTCCACGAGGCCCTTGTCTCTCCCTCTATCCGCATGTTCGGCTGCGAAGGTGTTGATGGCGGCCCTTATCGTCTCACTCCTGCCTCTAAGACCCACATCCTCCGTTAAAGAGTCCAGCAGCTTCACCATATCCTCATCCATGGAAACGCTGATTATGACCATGGAAGAGAGACTTAATAAGAACTATAAATAATTTTATTAATCTTGTATCATGACTTCCATCGTGTCCAATGTATGTAGGGCGTTCTCATACATGTTATCCGCACAGGCTCGGGCCATGTTCCGAATATCCTCTATTGGCACGGCCTCGTAGACGTAGTAACACCCGCCGCGGTCCAGGTTCTTCGGCCTCTTCTGACACATCCCGCATCGAACGAGTTTCTGGAGGGCGCGGTATGCGGTGCTCCTGTCCTTTTCCATCGCCTCGGCGACATCTTCGGCTCTCATCGCCCCCTCCTTGGAGAGGCGCACGAATATGCTCAGTTCGATCTTGTTGAGGCCAAAGATGCATCTGACCGTGTCCTTGCAGCCAGTTTTTCTGTCTAGGGAGAGAGTGCGGGGGGAGGCCATGATACCGGTAGTGTAAGAAGTGCACATAAACGTTTCCGCTAAACTGATAAAGGCCCGCACAGATGAGGGGCGGGTGATAGAGATGATAGATCGATTAGGGCCAGCGGGATCGATAGAGATACGACCCATAAGTGCTGGCCAGATACAAGCCCTCCTTTCCCTATGGAAAGACGCGGGCTTACCCTGCCGCCCCACGGGGAGGGATAGGATCGAGCACATCGCCAGGGAGATGGAGGAGGAACCGAGGCTGTGGCTTGGCGCATGGGAGGGGGAACGTCTGGTGGGGGCGGTGTTCGCATCGGACGATGGTAGGAAGGGATGGATAAACAGACTGGCGGTGCACCCGGAATATCGCTCACAGGGGTTGGCTAGAGTTCTGGTGGAGCGTGCGGAAGAAGTGCTGCGAAGAAGGGGGCGGGAGGTCCTAGCCGTCCTCATAGAGGATGACAATCCCACGAGCATGGATGTGTTCACTCACCTGGGCTATGTGAGAGAGGAACATATAATCTATTACACCAAAAGGGATAGACCAGAGGCTTAGTCTTAGTGGCTCAATATCTCGGCCATTCTCTTCTCCGCGAAGGCCCTCACATCCCCGTATATGGAACTTCCCGTGGAGTCCATCGTGACCATTAGGGGACCGAAGGCCTTGGCATCGAGTACCCACACGGCCTCGGCCATTCCCAGGCGTTCCAGATAATGCACGTCGGCCACGGAGAGCAGCTCCGCCCCCAACGCGCCCCCGCCACCCAGGAACGAGGCGTATGCCGCCCCTGTCTCCTTCAGCGCCTCCATTGTTCTCGACCCCATTCCCCCCTTGCCGATCAACAAACGTATGCCCAATTCCTTGAGCAAACGTGGAGTGTACTCTTCCATACGAATGCTGGTGGTGGGTCCGGCCGCGAGAAGCTCGTAGCCGTTCGTTCCCATTCGAGCCAGGGGGCCACAGTGGTATATCGCCCCCCCCTCCAGGCTAGTGCTTTTCGGTCCTTCCTCCGGGCTGGCATTTCCTGAACCTCCCTCCAACAAGAGCTTGTGCGCCTCGTCGCGGGCGGTCCATACGCGGCCCGAGAGGTAGATCACATCCCCCACTCTCAGTTCGGAGGTCTGGTCCCGGGATAGGGGTGTCTTGAGTCGAACTTCCATATCTAATCCTCCATTATCTCCGCCCTTCCGTCGTGGTCTATCGCCACGTTCGTTCTTCTATCGGCCCAGCATTGTATCAATATTCCCAGGGGATAGCTGGCAGGGTGCCTGAAACCATGTTCTATGTGCACCGCCAACGCCGTGGTCTCGCCCCCCATTCCCATGGGGCCTATGCCCAGGGCGTTTATCCCGTCCAAAAGCTCCTTCTCCAGGGAGGTGGCGTCTGAGGTTATAGGGCGTAGAGAAGCATGTTTTCCCAGTATCATGGCCTTATCATCCCCCCCTCCTATCCCAAGGCCCACAACGATCGGAGGGCAGGGCCTGCCTCCCTGCTCCACAACCCTCTGGAGCAGCGCTTTCTTGACACCATCCATTCCCTCTCCGGGGGTGAGCATCACCAGCCCGCTGGCATTCTCACATCCCCCTCCCTTCGGAGCCACAAGTATGCGGGCCTCGCTTCCATCCACCACATCCCAGTGTATGATGGGCATGGCAGCCCCCAGGTTGTTCCCCGGGTTCTCCCCT
>DAOVJP010000469.1 GCA_030673205.1 Thermoplasmata archaeon | reverse complement strand
TGTCACGCGCCTCTTCCACCGCAGTTATTCCCAACAATCGGTGCAACAGCCGCCGCCTCTTCTCCGGCGTCTTCTGCGACAACAGGTCCAACTCCTTCTGTCTCGCATAGATGGAGGATGAGAAATCAGGATAGTGCATGCGGAGGACCGATGCAACCTTCTCCTCCACAGGCCTGGTCCCACTTGCCAGTAACTGCCCCTCCACGCTGAGCTCCGCATCCTTGAGCGTGCGTTCCAGCATGTACTCCTGCCCCTCGAGCGAGAAGCGGAGCACGGCCCGCACCTCCTCCCCTCTGGGAGCGCCGCTCCATTTGAGGCTCTCCTTCCCGGCACGGAGTATCTCGTGTTTGTTCCCGTATAACGCCCACGCTATGGCCTCGGTCAGAGTGCTCTTTCCCGAACCGTTGTCCCCCACTATGCCGATGACACCCTCCGGGAACTCGATGGCCAGGCGATGGTATCGCCTATAGTTCTCCAGTTCCAATGACAGCAGTCTCATGACCCTCCACCTGCCTTATCTAGGTATTCTCTGCCCAATGCGGAGAGCCTTTTCTTGTCCAGATGCTCCACGCTGTAACCTTCCATGAAATCCCCGTACTCTATGCACAAGGGGCGGGCCAATGTCTCCCCTGGCGAAACCTGTTGGTCTTCCTCGGCGAAGACGTACCGGGGCTGGAAGGTGAGGGCCTGGCTGGCCGAGGATCTTATCCGTCTGTGGTCCAGGGAGCGGTACACTGACCTGGGTATCCCTTTCACGGTGAGGCGAACGATCTTCGCCTCCACTTCTGCCTCCTCGATCTCCAGGAGGATCTGGCCCTCCATCTCCTCCGCGGCCTCTCCGTCCCATGGGAGAGGGCCGAGGTCAAGCATGGGGCGGGTATCTATCTCCCGAAACTCCCACCGGTGTTTGGTCAGGTCCACCAGTACACAGCCCTTCTTCTCCCCCGCCTCCGCGAAGGATAGGCGCTCTGTCGAACCGGAGTACACAACGTTCTTCGCCACCTCCGTATGCCTGTGAAAGTGGCCCAGGGCCACATAGTCGAAGCCCTTTTGGGTGAGGGGGCCGATGGAGGACACGTTCTCGTTCGCCTCCCCCATGGAGAACACATCCACGCCCACCACCCCCGCGTGTAGCATGGCGACCTGGAACCCTTTGGCGGAGGGTTTGAGCTTCTTCATCTCCTCATTGAACGTCT
>DAOVJP010000289.1 GCA_030673205.1 Thermoplasmata archaeon | reverse complement strand
TTGTAGGTCTCAGGGTCCAAGAGCTGCACCTCTTTCTCGTTCTCGAACACCACCACTGCCTCCTGGATGATCTCCTCTCCCCCAAGCAGCATGGCCTTGTCATCCACATCGCGTTTCAGCCTCTTTGCCTCCCCTCTTTTGAGCAAGAACGCGTCGATCTTGTCCTTGGTCACGCGGTTCACCCTGTACACCTCTCCATTCAGAAGGATATAGTCGCCCTTCTTGAACGGTGGCAGGCGGACGCTGTAGGTGACCCTGTATATGTCCCTCCCGTCCTTCTTTCCCGCCAGCGTCGGCGACTCTTTGATGATGGCGCCGGTTCTTTTGGCAAGTTCCCGGGACAGTATCTTGCCAGTGTCGGTCGTGCTAAGGTAAAAGTCCAGTCCACCATGTATACTCCCCACGCGGGCCAAGAACACCTGGCGGTTGGAGACTGCCATCCTCTCCACGAACTCCGTGACAGTGGCGGTCCACTCCGCCTTCTCCTCTTCCGTGAGCTTCGACCCTGAGCTTCTAATCTGGACGATGCTCTCATAATAGTTGCCGTGCTTCCGGCTGCACACGTTGCACACGCGTCCCTCAATGCGTACTATGGTGTCCCCTTCTCTTCGTGTCACCATGCCATGGACATATAGTGAGGCATGGATGCCCACCCTGTACTGTCGGTCGGTCTCTTGGATGATGTCCAATTCCAGGTCAGAGGAGGCCACGTCGTGGCTGTAGCCTATGGCATCCGACACCGCCTTCTCCACCCCAGCCTCCGCCGTATCCAGGCCAAGCCAGTGCTCGCCCCGTTTCATGGCGCCGCAGTGTGGGCAGAAGCATACGTTCACATACTCGGGCACATCCATGGACACATGTATGTCGAGATAGCACTTTTCACAAAGGCATTCGTACACGGCCTCTTCCTTCCCACACTGAATGCACTCCATAGAAACACCTCTACACCATATACCTGGCCATTTGGGCGTGGGGTATCCCGTCCACCATCAATATATGTTCCTGGTCTATGAACCCGCCCTCTACGGCCTCTTTCACCGTCCTCTCCCCGGTCAAGTTGGCTATGCTCACCTCCTTCAATAGGACCAAGAACTCCGGAGCCTCCACCAGATGTCCTCCATAGAACCCTTCCGAGACCTGAAGCCTCTTCTTTCCCTCACGGAATGTCTTTCCCAATAGTTCCTCATCACATGCTGCCAGTATCATCTCTTTCCCAGAGTGGAATATGTTGACGCTTATCACCTTCGCCATCCCCCTGGCATCTTACCGCCCCTCCACTATCCTATATTTTCCCCTGGCCGTGTAGAGGTCCCCGTTCTCATGCATCTTATTGAGTATGCTCCTTGCCTCTTCCTTCTTGAACCCACGGTCATCCGCCTCCTCCAATATCTCTTCCAAGGGAACGCCGCCTGGCTCATTCCTTATCATATCCGCTATGATGTTCCTGAGTTCCGTGGCCGTGCCCCTCTGTTTGTGGCTGTAGTCGCTGACCACGCGGTCTATGTCCCACTCCCCCTCCTCCGAGGCCAGTTTGGTCAAGAAATATCTCATTATGCTGACGGCGCGGGCCACATCCTCAGCCCTGATAACATCCGAGAGGCGCATCCGGGCGCTGGCCTCACAGAGTCGGACCAAAGCCTCCAACTGCCTGGCGGTTATGGGCACAGCGGCCCCCGGACCCTCGCCCTTCTTCCTGATGCCCAGATAGAACTCTTTTATCTTGCCCTTTGCCTCGGCCGTGAGCACGGGGAAGCAGTGTTCTTTGGAATAGGCCACATACTTCCTGAGCATGTCCCTGCTCAGAGGAGGGGTTATGGCCTCCTCCTCCCTTTCTAGTATATCCGGATCGAGTTCCGGAGACAATGAACGCTTCTGCTGCTGGACCATTGCGGCCCCTACCTCGTGCACGGACAGTATGTGGTCGGCAATGGCCTCATCCTTGTCCCCTGGCCTATCGGTCATAGGGAATATGAGGTCGAAACGGCTCAACAACGTGGGAGGCATGTCGATCTGGTCAACGGGAGTGGAGAACTCGTCGAACCTCCCCTTCTTCGGGTTGGCCGCCCCCAGCATGGAGCATCTGGAGCGGAGGGTGGCCGTTATGCCGGCCTTGGCCACGGTGACGGTCTGCTGTTCCATAGCCTCGTGCATGCTGCTGCGGTCCTGGGGGCTCATCTTGTCCAACTCGTCTATGCAGGCCGTTCCAAGGTCTGCCAGCACCAATACTCCAGCCTCCAGGGTCCATCGTCCATCGGTGCCCTCATCCTTCACCGCCGCCGCGGTCAACCCCGCCGCGCTGGTGCCCTTGCCAGAGGCGTATATGCCTCGGGGGGCCAGGGTTGCCATCTGACGGAGCAATTGGGATTTTGCCGTTCCCGGGTCCCCGATAAGAAGGATATGTATGTCCCCTCTCAGCCGGGCATGTCCCTCTCTGGACTTCGCCACACCACCGAAGAGCTGGAGGGACAACGCCTCCTTGACCTCAGTGTATCCGTATATGGAGGGTGCTATGCTGTCCCGTATCTTCCGAGGGGTGTCCGGATCATTTTGTAACTGCAAGATCTCTTCCATATCCTCTTCAGTGAACGTCATGGCATCGTAGTCGGTCCTCTCCCGCTCCACGGAGACGCCGTTGAGGTGTATGTCGAACT
>DAOVJP010000400.1 GCA_030673205.1 Thermoplasmata archaeon | reverse complement strand
TCCTCTATCTCTATGTGGAGGTACATACCCCCGAAGGGTTTGAAATAGAATGTGACCTGCTGGGTGGTGTTCTCCAGGAACCAGCCCTCCTCGAAGAACCTCTTGACCCTGCATCTCTCTATGATAAGGTTCTGGCTGGGGGAGTTCACGGGCTGGGTGAACTCGTCGGTGCGGATGTTGCTGGTATTGGTGTTGTACTGCTGGTATATGGCTTCCTGGATGATGCCGCCGGTCTCGTTCGTTACCTTCACGTTTATCCTGAATATGTCCTCCCAGCCGTTGTAGTCGGAGGCGTTCAATATCAATGTTATCGTGTCGTTATCATCCCTCACCTCCATGGAGACGAAGGTGGGAGGAGAGTTCCACACGCCCACGCCCGCGCCCTCTGCCTCTTGGAAGGGCAGAATGGTCAGCATTACCACTGAAAGAACGGCGATAAGCAGCATTGCGCGGAAACATCCGTGTGATCTCATATCTTATCCTCTTCGCTCTGTCTCTTTCCCCTCGGCCGCATCCCCTCCGCCTTCCTCCTCTTTCTTCACGTCCTCTTCTGTTGTCTCCTCCGACACCTCTTCCTTTTCCTCAACACCCTCTTCTTCCCCGCTATCTCCTTCCTCTGCCTTACTCTCCTCGACCTTTCTCCCTTTCTTCGATTTCATCCGGCTGCTGGCATAGAGCAGCATGATGAGCAGGAAGATGCCGATGCCGCCGCCTACCACTGCGAGTCCCAGAGGGGTCTGGAGGAAGTTGTTGTCCTCTTCCGTTGGAGGAACCCACGGCGCCTGTTCTGTTTGGAACTCGGTGGAGGCATTCCCTGACAGTGTTCCGTCCTGGCTCTCCAGGTCATATATGAGGAACCCGGTGGTGCCCGGTTCGCCTTTCAAGGTGATGCTTATCTGTTCGACCGAGTCATTGGTGTCGTTGGTCAGGGTGATGAGTGGCAGGCTTTCCGGAGTATATTTCGATCCCTTCCACTCTATGTTGGTTATGGTGATATTCACCTCTTTCAGGGAGAGGTCCAGCACCTTGGTGCCGCTGAGATATATGTCTAGGTTGCTCTCGACATCGTATCCCAGGGCAATGGGCCCCTTCATGTACTGGAGAACGATGCTTCCGTCCCCGAGGTCCAGTATCTCG
The DNA here is from genome assembly GCA_030673205.1 of Thermoplasmata archaeon. Taxonomy (GTDB): domain Archaea; phylum Thermoplasmatota; class Thermoplasmata; order JAGHBH01; family JAGHBH01; genus DAOVJP01. Next base: position 635 of record DAOVJP010000400.1, on the reverse strand, counting down.
TAGCCTGCCAACCGGACCTCTATCCTCACATTGAGAGGAGCGTTGTAGCTGCTGTTCAATACCACCGTGGCCTGTTGGGATATGCCTCCTGTGGGCATTGCCGTCAGGTCCACCTGGAAATCGTCGGCCCTGGGCGACCATTCGGCAGGGAGCAGATATATGTATGGTTCCACTGCCTCTCCAGGATATACGATGAGAGATGTGTTGGTGGCGTTGAAATACGGCTCATACGCGCCGAAGTCCGCCTGCAATTTGAAGGGCACGTTCCCTGTGTTGGTTATCTTCGCCGCGCCCTGGTTGGCATCTAACTGCCGCCCTTTCAGCAGCTCCCCCTCCATGGTGGAGTAGGGCTCGGCACGTATCACTATATCGTCGGTGGACCGGCCATATACCAGTTCGGAATAGATGACCTGGATGGTGTCGCTGTGCACTTCCGCCCCGTCCACGGTGATGACCATTTCCCACAGCCCGATGGGCACCCAGCTGACATTGGTGTTGTATTTGTCCTCCACGGCTATGCCCGCGATGGTGTCCACCGATATGCCGAAGGTGATGTTGTCGGCGGTGGAGTTGCACAGGCTTGCGTTGAGGAACATATCGTAATCCTCGTCATAGAACCCTGTATCGTTCATGAC
>DAOVJP010000362.1 GCA_030673205.1 Thermoplasmata archaeon | reverse complement strand
GTGCCGGGGTAGTTGGAGGCGATGACGTTCACCCCTGTCAAACGGGAGAAGAGAACGCTCTTCCCTGTGTTCGGATTTCCCATAAGGAGGATGCGGGGTTTGTGGTGGCACGAGCTTATCCTTCCCTCTTTTTCCATGTCTTCCTTCATTCGCCCTGTCGCCGCCTCCATTCCCGTATCTCCCCTATTATGATCTTTTGCCGTCTCCTTCATCCCCTCGCTACATATGCCCGTCAGTGGGCATCCGTAACACCCCTTCACTTGGACACCCTCTCGATGAATATTCTTGCCGCCATCCTTCTCCCGATGGCTATCTCTATCCCGCCCACATCGACGACTATGGGCCCTCCCCGCGGCTGCATCCCTTTTATCCGTATGACCTTTCCCTCGCGCAGGCCCACGCTCTGGAGATGCCTTCGCTGTCCCATCCCATATCCTAGTTGAACCACCTTTCCCTCCTCTCCCATGGACATCTCGCATATCGTGGTCACATTCTTGGGATGCTCTTCTTCTCCGGGGATGACGTTCCCGTCAGGGCAGAAAGCGGGGTGTTGCATGAGCAGATCTATCGCTTCCACAACATCTGTGCTCATGATCTCGCTGAGCTTCTTTGCCTCCTCGTGCGCCTTATCCCTATCGAGATTGAGCACGTCCACAAAGAAGCGCTCTAAGAGCTGATGACTTCTATACTTCTCTTCATTGTCCATTATACCACCACTTTTCGGATACCCTAAAACATTTAGGGTATATGAACTTTTCCCCTATAGCCTCTAGTAAAATTGGAATATTCGCCTAGAAAAAGGACTAGGCCGAGGATTCTATAACGAACGGAGCGGGTTTCGGTTCGGGGGTGGATCTCTGCTGAAGTATATCGAGCAGTTCCTCCACGTTCACCTTTGTGTCTTTGCACCCATCCTTGCACAGCAGGACGCCCTGTGTGGGAATGCCCGCGGCAGCCACTTTCTGCATGCCTTCTGCCAGTTCCAAGCTGCAGGCCACTCCAAGTACTCCAGAGACCTCGATCCTGCTCAATATCTTGTACATCATGCTTCCACAACGTACGATGAACACTCGGTATCCCGCCTCCTCAGCGGTCCTTTTAATAATGGATATATCGCATTTTCCACAGTGGCGGCATTCATATCCGAATTCTCCCTGCTCTGCTTTGCAGTCAACGGAGTTCTGCATGCAGTGGGGAAGGAACAACACTTTATCCTCTGGAGGGATATCTTTGAATTTCTCTAGGTTCTGATGATTTATGAAGGAGATTATCTCTGTGTTCTTCTCCTTGTCCAGTGAGCATCCACTGGGGCTGGATATGTGGGCCTTGTCATCCATTTATTCCTCTCCTTACAACAGGTGTAAGCCCGACCGCATAAGCGGGCATCCTTTTTAAGTATTATCCCACACGCTGAAGGGAAAAAGCGGATATGTTAATATCCTTCTCCTCTATCAAACTTTTCCAGATTTCATATCTGTGCTGGATTCTTGTTGAAACTAAGTTCCTTCAAACCAGTCAATATGGAGTGGACAGTCTCTATCTCTGTGATGACCAGCAGATCTATCTCCATGGTAGGGGAGGGGGTGGGATGGTATACTGTGCTCTCCCGTCCATTTCGCGTCATGAGGCTGCTCTCCCTGTCCACGATCTCCACGTTCTGAAGAACGGTTCGCCTTCCCTCTCCCGCTCTCTCGAATGCCAGGCGGCAATAGGGTTCCAGCACCAAGCCTTGTTCAAAGGAATTCAACCTCTTGTATGACACGCTGGAACGGCTATGTATCTTTTCCATGAGCTTCTTTGCTATATTTTGGGTCATGGGGTTGCCGAGGTTGAGGCTCATTGTCCCTTCTCGCAAGGCCGATATGGTATCCCTGAATATCGTATGGTTTGGCTTGAATTGTAGTATCCAGTCTATGCCCATCGGCCTTCCGTGTCCCTTCTCTATGTGTGGGTCCATGCGGTGGTTGACATGACAATATACTTCTATGCTGGGGCAGCGTATGGTCTCGTTGATCATCTGCCCAACGGTCTTCAGGTACCTTAATTTGGAGAGGGTGACCCCTTGTTTCGTCACCT
>DAOVJP010000236.1 GCA_030673205.1 Thermoplasmata archaeon | reverse complement strand
TGCAATGTGGATTCTATTGGCTTTTCGGCCGCCATCGCCCACCCAAATGGATGTTCGCTTTTAAGGTTTATGAAGAGTGAAATGCAGGGAGTAGGGGACGATGTAGAGGGAGAAGGGCAGAGAGAGGGTGGGAAGATGGTGGGGGGCTAGCAGGGGTTGGAGCAGAGGGAAGAGGGGTTGGAGTTGGTGGTGGTTGGAGTAGAGAGGGGTGGGCAGAAAGAGGGTGGGAAGATGACAGGGAGCTAGCAGGGGTTGGGCAGGAGAAAAAGGGCAAGGAGCGAACGACGGAGGAGTGCTGGATAACATCGAAGAACCCCGGAGGGAGATGGGGAAGATTTATACCCCCCATTTCCGTATACCGTAGAGGTGAGCCAGGATGGGATTTCTGGATAGCATACTCAGTAAGGAAAAGAGGGCCGTCAACAAGGCCGGGAAATTGGTGGACAAATGCAGGCATAGCCTCGACGAGAACAACGAGGAGAAGACCAAGAAGGCCGTTGACAAGCTCTGGGAGCACCTGGAAGCGAATGTTGCGATATGGAAGGCACATTCCGAAAATGCTAGCGGATTCTACACCAATGTTGGCCGAGCATACTACAAACTGGACAGCATGAGCAGCGCGGGGGATGCGCTGAACAAGGCCTTGGGACACGACAAGAACAATGGAGAGGCCTGGTATTATAAGGGCAGGGTCCAGATGGATCAATCCAAGGCAGATGATGCTGTACTCTCCTTCGAGACCGCCATAAAGAAGGGCGTTGGGACCAGGGGATGGAGTGGGAGGGGGGACGCTCTCTTGGCCGCTGGCGAGGAAGAGGAGGCCGTGTCCTCTTACGAGAAGGTGCTCGAAGAGGAACCGAACAGCATAGAGCACTATGAGAAGATATTAGCGATCACCCCTGAAGATGTGAAGGTCTGGGATAGGAAAGGGGATGCACTGGCACAGCAGAACAGGACAGATGAGGCCGTGGAGTCCTGGAAGGAGGCGCTGGAGCTCTCTCCGAAGGAACCGGAGCTCTGGAAGAAGATGTCCATAGGGCTCATGGAACTGGGACGATTGGATGAAGCCCTGACGGCCCTCGACGGCGCAGTGAAGCTGTCGCCCAAGAACGGTGAGCTGTGGGAGACGAAGGGGAGGATAGAGCAGAAACAGGATAGACTGGATGAGGCTCTAGCGTCATATGGTAAGGCGCTGCAGTTGGGCGTGGATAGCGCGGAGATCTGGGAGAACCGTGGGGATGTGCTGTATGACATAGAGAAGGTGGAGGAGGCGCTGGAGTCCTACGAGAATTCCTTGGAGAGGGGTGAGGCCAGTGTTCGAGTGTTGTTGAAGAAGAAAGACTCCCTCCGTGAGCTCAAACGCTTCAAAGAGGTCAAAGCCACCTGCGAACAGATCCTGGACCTGGAGCCGGGGAATTCCGAGGCGTGGTTCGACCTAGGGGCCGTGCACCATCGAAAGAAGGATTACGAAGAAGCGCTGGAATGTTATGATCAGGCATTGAAAGGAGAGCCGGAGAACGTGTCGCTCCTGGTGGCGAAGAAGAAGGCCTTGAAGAGGTTGGAGCGCCACGAGGAACTGGTGGAGGTGACCAGGAGGATACTGTCGTTAGATCAGGAGGACAAGGAGACGTGGGTGGACAAGGCCGCTGCCCTCTCATCCCTAGAGAAGAACGAGGAGGCGCTGGAATCCTATGATCGGGCGCTGCAGGTCGACAAAGATCATCTCCCGGCTCTCATGGGACGGAAGGAAAGCGCCAAGGCGCTTATGCTGGACAACGAGATAGTGGAGACCTGCGACAAGATACTGGTCCTCCGGCCGGACGATGTGCTCACCTTGGTGGATGCAGGAGACACTCTGGTCCGTATGGGCAACGCTCGAGGCGCCCTCTCATACTATGTCACAGCATCGGAACAATCTCCCAAATCCAAGGACATATGGAAGAAGAGAGGGCATGTCCATCTTGCCCTGGAAGAGGCAACGCTCGCGTTGGACGCGTACAATAAGACCATAGCCCTGGACAAGGATGATCAAGAGGCCTGGTGGAAGAAGGGAACGGCTTTGGCCAGCATGGGGGAGTTGAAGAAGTCCGTGGAGGCCTTCGATACGGCATTATCATTGGACGATGAACAGGCGGAAGCCTGGTATGAAAAGGGAATGGCCCTGGAAGGGCTCGGAAGGCTGGAAGAGGCCGTATCCTCCTATGAACACGCCCTTAGATTGAGGAATGATCATGATGATGCATGGACCCGCTCCGGGGTGGTATATGTACGGTTGGGCAGATACAAGGACGGGATAGACGCCCTGGACCGCGCAACCCGTTTGGACCCCGATAACAAGATATCTTGGGTTTGGAAAGCCCGGGCCTTGGAGAAGACCGGAGAGGTAGAACGGGCCGTGGAGAGTTACCGGCAGGCCATAGAGCTGGACCGAAAGGACACAAAGGTCTGGAGAGAGATGTTGGATATTTTGAAGAAGATAGAAGACTGGCCCGCGGTCGTGAAAGCATGTGAAGGGATACAGCGAGTAGAGCCCTCTGCCAAGGATGCGGCCCACGAACAGGCTAGAGCCCTGGTGAAACTGGAAGATCTGGAGGGTGCGGCGGACGCCTATGGAAAAGCCGCAGGCCTGGACCAGAAGAACCTCACTGTCCTATATGAGGCAAAGGATGTGCTAACACAATTGGGGAGGGATGCCCATGCGCTTACTGTGTGCGAACACATTTTGCCCATGGAGCCAAAGAACACAAAGGTCATGGCCGATCGGGCGGGTGCACTGGAACGATTGGGACGGACACAGGAGGCTTTGGACTGGTACATGGCCGTGGCGAAGGCCGAGCCGAAGAACACGGGGTGCTGGAACTCCATAGGCATACTCCATGATACCTTGGGACAGGGCGAAGATGCGTTGAAGGCATACCAGACGGCCCTCGAGCTAGAGCCAAAGAACGCAGAGTACTTGGCCAACATGGCCGACTCCTACCTGTTCATGGGCAGTTTCGTTGACGCAGCGGCCACATATGAAAAGGCCATCGCCTTGGAGAAAGAGGACAAGGAGATGTGGAACAGCTACGCCAGCGCCCTCTATCAGTTGGGAGAGATGGAGAAGGCCACGGACGCCTTCGACGAAGCGATAAAGCTGGACACGGAGGATGGGGAGATTTGGAAGAACAAGGGCCTTGCCCTGGCGGCGCTGGGCGCCCATGAACGTGGCCTGGTGTGCTTTGACAATGCG
>DAOVJP010000047.1 GCA_030673205.1 Thermoplasmata archaeon | reverse complement strand
GCGCCGTCCCAGAAGGTGACCTCACCGGAAACGATGTTCTGTGATCCAACGTTCGTGATCAATGCGGAAATAGCTATGTTGGGATCATCTTCGTATACTTCGGACGGGACTATGACCAGAGTGGCCTCTATGTCCGCCTCCACCGAGAGCACGGTCACATTCATATAATCCTTGTTATTGTCGAAGATGGACTCCTCCCCAGGAGGGTTCACGACCTCCACCTTGGCGTATATCTTGTGTGTTCCCGCCTTGTCGGTGGCATCCCACGCATCGGATGTAACTGTTTTGCTCGCTCCCCCTGCGATCAGGTTGAACTCGTTCGTGGAGTTGCCTATCTGAACTCCTCCGTCATCCGGATCCCCGTCCCAGAAAGTGATGGTGACCAGGTCCGCGTTCACCAGCCCTATATTGGCAAAGGTGGCGTCGAACGTTATGTTGTCATCATCTTCGGGAACGATGCTCGGCCCGGTTATCGTGGTGATCTCCATATCTGGATCGGATGCGAGCACCTCTATGGTATCATAGGCCTTGTTATTCGTCAGATCAGGCTCTAACGACGGGAATATGGATACGACCGTAGCATATATATCGTGAGTTCCTGCTAGGCCGCTGACGTTCCATGTTGCGGAGAGGTTAATGCTCATACCATATTCCAGGTTCGAGAACACTATCACATCGTCTATCTGAACTCCTCCATCATCCGGATCTCCATCCCAGAAGGTGAGATTCCCGGAAACAACGGTCTGTTCTCCCAGGTTCGTCACATTGGCGTATATATCTATATCGGGATCATCTTCGTAAACTTCGTCCTGAACGAACACCTTGACCTCCAGGTCCGGTTCGGCGCGGATCACCGTTAAGACCATGACACCCATGTTGTTGTCGAAGTCGGTCTCCTCTCCGGCAGGGTCTATGACCTCCCCTCTGGCCACGATGTTGTACTCACCCTCCAGGCCGGTGGCGTTCCATGCGTCGGATGTCACGCTTTTGGTCACTCCGGTGTCCAGGAAGAAGGACTGTTTTGAGCCTCCTATCTGAGTTCCTCCGAAATCCGGATGGCCGTTCCAGAATGTGATCTCGGCCACTCCGATGCTCATCTCACCCACGTTGGTGAAGTTTGCGATGAACTTTATGTTGGGATCATCATCCTGTACAGGGTTCGGCCCCCATACGCTTATCATCTCCAGGTCGGGGTCCACCGCGGTCACCACCTGGATCTTGTAGTCATAGTCGTTGTCCGGGTTGCTGTCGGATGGGTCGAAATCGCTCAAGACCGCATATACCTTGATAGAACCGCTCGTGGTGGAGTTGATGGGCGCGGAGGTCATGGTCTTATAGCTGCCTGGAGATATGAACCCTGTCGACCCCATATCGTCCTTGATCGTGCCGCTCTGGCTGCCGAATCGGATCTCGACGTTGCACTTTCCGCTCACCACGCCATCGTTCCTCACGGTGACGGTAACGGTGAACTCCTCTTCCTCCCTTACTGGTTCCAGGCTGAAACTGATATCAACGGCTTCGATGGAAAGGTCCGGCTCCCTTGGAGATATGGTGGCGTTAGCAAAGTTGTTCTCCAGGTTGTTCTCCGAGGGGGATGCGTCGGTGAGCTCCACGAATACGGTGCTCTCGCCGGATGGGATGGGCCAGTTCTGCAACACGACATCCCTGTAACTACCATCTGGTATGTTGACGCTCGTCACGGTCTTGGTCCATGCTCCGGCGGAGGCGGTCACCTTGCAGGTGCCGTCCAGTGTTCCTACGTTGTAGACACTGACGGTTATGTCCACGAGATCGCCGACATCCGGGCTGGAAGGGGAGAACGATATATCATCATCCATCACAGAGAGATCGGGGGCGTCTGGACCGCGCACGGGGAGGATGTGATAGCCAGTGTTGTCGCTATTATCCTCTTCTACCATGTCCAGTGGGCGCACTACCACCTTTATGTTGTGGCTCGAGTCCACTTGGGTGAAGGTGTGGGTGAGACTGGCCTGTTTGGAGCTGCTAGATGAAACGGCCGTGACCTCATCCCATCCTATGACAACATAGTCGGGGCTGGACACGCCGTCCTCTTCGTAGAAGGTAACGTTGACGGTCGTTGCGTATGGCCTGCTGTTGCGCACCCAGGCGGTGATGGTACACGGGATACCCATCTCGGCATCGGCGGGGGCAAAGGTGTCCACATACAGGTCCACGACCACCAGGGATATGTCAACTATCTCCTCGGGAGAGCCAGCGATCCCCAGGGTTTGGGTGTTGGCTGCGTTCCCTTTGTTACCGCCTTCGGCCACGATGCGCGTGTTCAATGCCGCTCCGGTATAGTGGAAACTGCCATCCGAGTTCCTTATATTGCCCAGGTTGAACATGTAGTCGCCTCCGCTCTGGGTGAAGAATGAGAGGGGTTCGAAGGCGCTGGCGGGAGACTCCAAATAGACGATGGTGTTCACCGCCTCGGGTCCGGGTGGGGCTTCTGCCTCGTATATCGTTCCGAACACCTGATAACTTGGAGGGGGAGTGGGTGCCACAGCCAGGGTGGTCACGGAGCTGAAGGGCAGGTCCCCTCCGCTGTACGCGACCCCGTCCGAGTACACGGTGATGGTGTAGGCGGTGGTCTCTGACAGTCCGTCCACCTCCACATAGTGGGTGGTGCCAGTGTATGATGCAGGCCCGCCCGCCGGATCACGTACGTCATAATAGTTCGATCCCAAGATCATAACGTATCCCGTTGTGTCATTCTCCGTGGTCCACGATAATGTGAACGATGAATCTGTCCTGTTGGCCACTCTTAGGTTCAACGGCGCTTCCGCAGCGGCCGCGGGGAACGCAAACATACCGAGGCCACCGACTACCAATAACATGACTAGTCCAACTACCATTGCTCTCTTCAAATCCATACCTCCTGAAGCTAGGATTGGGTTGTAATAAGGATAGGGGTATATGAACGTTACCCACTTGTGATGACAATGTCTTGTTCATAGGTTATATTGTAGGTGATGCCTGTGCGCATGAACAACATTGTTGATGCTATCGATTCCATGGTGGCGTCAGGAAAAGACTGGACCAAGGGCGCTGGAGGGCAGTAACAGGGGGGCTCTAACAGGGGGCTGTGTCAAGGGAGCGATATCTCTTTCCCATCCTCCCCCACTCACTCCTCCCCATCCTTGCCTTCCTCTTCTTCTTCCTTCTTCTCCTCCCCACCGCCATGGGCGCCGCGTTTCATGACGAGCACCGCGATCAAGACAGCCGCCAGTACCAAGAATCCCACACCGGCCAACAATATCGGGTCTAGTCCATCGTCATCGTCCGGAGCGGCGGCGGGAGCGGATATCACGATCACCGGGGCGTCCTGTGGAGAGGGAGAGGTGGAGATGGATATGCCATCCCTTTCCACCATCGCATAGTAACTGTGGTTCCCTGCCGCCAGACCAGTGACGGAGTATGTGTATTCCACGCCGGACACGTAGCCGGTTCCCTGGGCCGTCATCTCGTATTCCACGCCGTCGAGGTATAGCCAGATGTGGTCCGGTTCCTGGCCATCCGTGGCGGTGTATGTGACGGAGAAGGTGAAGGCCGTATCGGGGCCGCCCTCAGTTGGGGAGACGAGCACATCGGACAGCATGAATGGGATGGAGAGGACGATGGGATCGAACTCTATGTACGGGCCCTGGACATCCGTTGAAGTTACTATCTCAGCGTATGTAAGCTCCCCATAGGCCGTGTTGACCCATACGTTCATGACATCCCCTACCACAGGCGCGTATATGTCGTACTCGTTCCCTACATCATGGAACAATATGCCATTGCCCGTGTTCATAACGAAGTGCCCGGAGGAGGTGGTCATGTTCACCATGGAAAGGGTGGTCTCCGTGCCACGGGTGATGTTGATATAGACCAGTGCCCCTCCTATGCCATTCGTCCCGTCGGTGACTGAGCCAAGCATTATATTGGGCTCGGGGAAGTCGGGGGCGATGGGAAGGGTAACGCTCAGGCTGCCTCCGCTGGTGAGACGAACATTGTCCCCTCCATACACATCGAAGTATACCGTACTTCCCTGATACTCATATCCCAATATCTCCTGGACCATGTGGGTGTGGCTCTCCACGTCCGAGCCCCTGCTGTCATCGGCCCTCAAGAACGAGCCCGCGTCCGGGTTGTCCACGCCGTATCTTACCCATCCCGTGCTCTTCTCATTGGTGATCCAGGATATGGTGAAACCGTTGTAGAGGTTGGTCGTCTGTATGTCCGAGGCCTCTAGGGGCTCTGCTTGGACAGGGACCGCCGGGAGCATCTGCATTACCAGAAGGGCTATTATTACGAAAAAAGCTGTTCTCTTCATTCTTATTCCCCTTATGTCCCCCAGCCTCCGTCGGGCTTAAATATCTTTCCCCAGCCTCTCCAGAACCAATATCCTTCCCCGACCTCTCCAGCACCCGAATATCCTTCCTCACTCTATCTCCGGCGCCGCTTCTTGGGCGCCTTATCTGTGACCAGGTCGGAAAAGTTCGGCTCCTCTTCCATTGCTTCCCCTTCAGCGCCTTCTCCACCTTGTCGGCCACTCCCCACGCCCCCACTCCCTGCAGCATCCTGTGCGCCTCTTCCTCTCCATGCGGTCCTCCCTCTTTCTCTGGCCATCCTTCGCTTCCGTACGGATACCACCGCGGTCTCTGCCACGAGCATAGCTAGCAGTGTTATGATGCCCAAGAGGATGAGCTGCTCCATCATCACATCGACATCCTCTTCCAGCGCCAGAGGGTACGTGTCTTCCCCATCCGCCACGCCGTCGCCGTCCGTGTCGGGGTTGTTGGGGTCTGTCCCAAGCCTATATTCCTCTATGTTGGTAAGACCATCCCCATCTCCATCCATGCCGGCGTCTGCCTTTTTTGGGTCCAGTCCGTTGAGCGCCTCCCATCTATCGTCCATCCCATCGCCATCCCCGTCCCTATCCCTACCGTCAGGGATGCCATCTCCGTCCATGTCCTCTATCAGTTCGGTGGTGAATGTTAGCAATATGGTTTCCAATGGGTTGCCGGCCAGGTCTTTGGCCTCCCCAAGGAAGAGCGTATACGTCTCTCCCTGGCTGAGGTTGGTCGGGAATATCTGCACAGAAGCACTGCTCCACAACATCTCATAGGGCACCAAGGCCATCTTCCCGTCCCTGAGGAACAATGTGTCCTCTATCGATGTCATGTCCATCTGTTCGGAGAATGTGAACAATATGCTGATATCCAGAGGGACGTCGGAGGCTTTGTCCTCCATGTTCACAATGGCGGTTGGGGGGGTGGTGTCCCTGACGGTCACGGTGCTAGTGCCCATCACACCCGCATAATATGCGGACAGGGTCGCAGTTCCCAACTGGGAGGCCTGGAACTCTCCGTTCTTTATGCTCCCTATGGAGGGGGATATGGTCCACGACGGATCTATCGGTATGTAGTTCCCGTAACGGTCGTATCCGTACGCGCCTATCGCCCCAGGAGCATGGAGGGAAACGACCAGAGGGCTCGGTAGAACCTCTATCACATGCACCTCTGCAGGGGTTATGTTGACCATTCTGGATGGAGGGTCGATGATGATCGACCCCTCCGCCATCACCATTATCTCTGTGACGCCTGCCAGCGTGCCAGCGTAAAAGTCTCTTCCTTCCACATAGCCCAGCTCCATGGTCCACAATGGGGTCCAGGAGGTGTTCTTGTTCCCGTATTGGTCATAGGCTCTCACGTCCAGGCGTTTGGAGCCGCCTGCGGAGATAGTGAAGTTCCCGGTGACGATATCTATTGTACTCACTTCTATGGGCATTATGGTGATGGAGCGTGTGAGCGATACCTGCGGATGACTTATGGGCCAGAATGATATCTCCGAGGGGCCGGACCTCTTATCGTGGAATGTGAAGCCGGCCATATCCGCCCGGGGCGAGGAGAGCGTGTAGCCCAGAGAGTCCACGTCGGATGCGGTCCCATTCACGTTCCCATAGGTGTCTAACACCTGTACGAAGAATGTGTAGAATTCCCCTGCGTCGAGACACGCTGGGCTCTGGAATGAGATGGTGTCCGGTTCGCCGGGGTGTGCTATGATACTGAACCATATCGGAATGCCCAGTCCGGGGGCGCTGGCCGTTATGTTTGTTTGGCCTGGGACAGTGCCCATGGTGGGAATGATGCTAGCTATGCCCTCTATGTCGGAGGTGGAGAGGGGTTCGTCCAGGGTGGTGTTGGAGCCTGGCGGGTTGTCCACGACCTCCCACGTGACCATGACTCCATCAACTGGATTCCCATACGTGTCCTCCACTCTGACCTCCAGGGCTTGGGCCTCCTGGCCGACATGCAATTCCTGCCCTCCTCCCCCAACCACATGTATGGACTGGGCCGGTCCGTGGGACACGTCGATGATGCTTGTTCCCCTCTCCCCTCCCACGGTGGCGTTGAGCCAACCCCTACCAGCATATTTGGTTGTGAGCGTTGCCCGCGCTGGCTCAGGTAAGGTCAGATCGCCTATGCCCCCCTCCAATGTCCAGGAGGGAGCTATGTCCACCTGGTTGCCGTATTCGTCATAGCCCTTGGCCACGAAGTCCAGAACGTCCCCTGCCTGCAGGGATGCGTCACCCGGGTCCAGTTGAATAATATCCAGGGCCGCGGCCACTGCATGGGCAGTGAACGCCAGGGGTGAGCCGTTGACGCCGGATTTGGATGCTTCCACCACATAGTCGCCCACGGCCTCGCCCAGTTGCAGGCGGGCGCTAGCCCTTCCGCTGGCATCGGTCGATGAGAGGATGGTGTCGAGGACCGCCTCCCCTCCGGATATGGGAACGAAGATGATGTTCCATGCAATGAACACGCCCTCCACGGGGTTATCGTATGGGTCGGTGACAAGCACCTCGAAGCTTTGGTTCAACCACTGTCCTACGGTGTTCGTCTGCCCTTCTCCGCCATCCAGGGTCATGTTCGCAGGTGTGCTGGCCGACACACCCACCATGGCAGAGCCCGTCTTGCCCTGGTATGTGGCGTTGACCAGCCCCATGCCCGCCGTGGTGGCTTGGAACAGGCCGCTCACCAAGGTACCCAGTCCCCCCACATCATCCCACAGGCTCCACACGGGCGTTATGGGCCAGCGATTGCCATAGACATCCTCCCCTTCGGCCAAGAACAGTTGGCTATCCCCTGCTCCCAGCGATACGGCTCCAGGGGAGACCACCACCACCTCGAGGCTAGCATGTGCGCCGGTGGCGTTGAAGTAGATGGTGTCCACGGAGGAGGAGAAGGAGGCAAAGACAGTGTACTGCCCCACCACTGTGCCCAGGTGAAGGGATGAGAGCGCTACGCCGGTGGCGTCGGTGGCGCTGGTGTTCTCCAATAGGAAGGCGCCGTGTGTCGGCTCCGACACCGCCCAGGCTACGGTAACACCCTCCACGGGGTTGTCATAGCTGTCGGTGACAAGCACCTCAAAGCTTTGGTTCAACCACTGTCCTACGATGTTCGTCTGCCCCTCTCCACTATGATATGCTATCTGGGTCGGAGCCCCGGCGACCACCATTATATCTGCCGAGCCCGTCATGTTCTGATATGTGGCGTTTGCCAGCCCTGAGCCCGCGGTGATGGCATGGAACAGGCCGTCCGCGTCCATGATGCCTCTGCCCCCCCATGTGCTCCAAACGGGCGTTATGGGCCAACGGTTGCCATGTGCATCCTCCCCCTCGGTCGAGAACTGTTGTGTGTCTCCGGCGATCACATATACAGATGATGGGGATATGGGGATGGACGCCAGCTCCGCGTGCTCGACCGTGATGTTGCAGGAGGCGTTGATGCTTTCGTCCTCCACATCCTCAAAGACGATATCGTGTTCTCCAGCAGTGTACAGCACGAAGACAAATTCCTTCACGCCCCCGTCCTGAGGAGTGAACACATAATCGCCCGGAATGTCGGCGGAGGGGTCGGTGCACCCAAAGACTATATGCCCAGTATAGTCCGCGGCGTTCCCTTCGTCATCCAGGGCGGTGATGGTCACGGTGATGTTCTCCCCCGCCACGGTGTTGGACGGGGCGGACATGGTCACTTCTTCCATGGGGCGTCCGACCACGATCAAGGTGTATGTGTCGGAGGTGTTAGCCGGGCTCCTCGCCTGGTATGTGCCATCCAACGCAGTGATATAATATTCCATCAGGCACGGTTCCGTGGGGATGATGTCCGCCCCCCACACGCCATCCGATGCGGTGCCCTGTTCCAGGGCCATGGGCAGGGTGTGCCATGTGGAGTCGTTAACATAGTGTAACATGACACTCTCCGTCCCATAGGGGTCCATCACCTGCGCGGATAT
>DAOVJP010000144.1 GCA_030673205.1 Thermoplasmata archaeon | reverse complement strand
TGAACAGCTATGCCAAGAGGTTCTTCCAGAAGCACAAAGCGTTGAAGGGTCTGTCTAAAAGACAGCTCATAGTAGGCGGAGAAGAAGGGGATGGCAGCTCTGTTCCAAAGTTTGAACCGTCCAAAGAGACCATCACTTTTAGCGATGTTGCAGGCATGCAAGAGGCAAAGAGACAGGTGGGAGAGCTTCTGATAGACCCCCTTCGTAACCCGCAGATCGCAAAGGAATGGGGCACCAGTGCATCGGGTGCCATACTCCTGTGGGGGCCCCCGGGGTGCGGAAAGACCTATTTCGCCAAGGCCACTGCGGGAGAGGTCGATCTTCCGCTGTTCTACGCCAGACTATCCGATCTGGTGAACAAGTATGTGGGGGAGACCGAGGATGCGATAGTGGGTCTCTTCGATAGCGCAAGGAAGTCTGCGCCATCCGTCCTGTTCATAGATGAGATCGATGCCATAGCCCCAATGCGCGGCACCAGCAGGACCGTGCAGCACGAAGAGAGATGGGTCCAAACATTCTTGACAGAGCTGGATGGCATCAAGGACCGCGGCGATTTCCTGATCGTCGGCGCAACCAACTTCCCTTGGAGGCTTGACGCGACCATGATAAGGTCCGGAAGGTTCAACGGGCTGGTATACGTGCCTCCACCAGACAGAGAGACCCGGGTCATCCTTTTCAATATGGCCCTGGGAAAGATAAGGGAGAAGGGAAAGCTGGGTGTTGTGACCGAAGAGAACATTGAGGAATTTGCCGAGGTGACCGAGGGCTATGGCTCTTCAGACATTCCGGGCATAGTGGACCGTGCTAAACGAAAAGTATTTGCCGACATTGTGGCAGGCATCGCTGGAAAAGATCGTCTCTTGGAGATGGAGGACATAACGGCGGCTATAGAAAGAACGCCTAGCAGCCTCCTTATATGGTACAATAGCTACAAAGAGGTTATCTTGGCCGGGGACAAGAGAGGGATTTACCAGCCTTTCATCGAGTACATGGAGCGAGTCTTTGGAGATAAACCGGATGATAGATCAGAGCACAGCTCTGGAACGCCTGATTCGTCCATGCCTGAAGATGGAGAAGGCAATGAAGTGGAACAAAAAAAAACGAGATAAAAATAGAGACCATTAACGAACCAGAGGAAGAGATCCCTACTTTCTCTCTTGAGGACGAGATCAACAAGTTGCCACTACCCGTCCGCATCAAGTTCCTGACGAAACTGGACGAGGGAGAGGATCCCGAACTTGTAGAGAATGGGTTGAAAGAGTACCTTGAACAGAAGAAAGACATGGATAATATCATAGCGAAGTTTCATGAAGAGATCGCTAGCAGGGACTTGTCAGATAAGGATGTGGATGAGCTAACTGCGGGACTGGAAAGAATCACATCAATAGAAGTCCTGAATGAAGAGATAGGAAGTAGAAGAGAGAATCTAGAGAAATTGCTGAAGAAAAAACGAGAATCTGATTCTGTTCAAAGACTTCTAAAGTCCATCGAACTCAAACTTCTCAAAGATGGAAGGGAAGATATATACCTCTCAGAAGCAAACATCACGGAGAACAGGGAACTGAAGTTTTACAATAGAACTCGGCATGATCTCGATTCGGTAAAGGTCACTTTTGCAGGCAAAACCATAGATTACGGTTTAGTAAAATCAAGAGACAGCAAAACTTTTCCCATTACTTTTGATAAAATACCGGATAAAAGAACCGCCCCCATTCATTTGGTCTATGATGGGTCCGAAGTCGAAACGGAGCGGGAAGTTTACTTCCAGATACGTGAAAGGATGCCGGACATCGATGAGATAGAAAGAGGGGTGATGTATGACTGGCCAGAACTGAAACAGATCACATATGCAGTAAAGAGCGATAGGGGCAGATCTCTTGAATTGAGAAACGACCCGAGGAGAATGGCATGTCTTGGCAGAATACTGGACGATGACCACTGGATGGAAGAATACTATTTTCCTATCAAGGCGGGGAACAACTATTACCTTTGTGGAAGAACGGGAAGCGGTAAAAGCTATACAATGGGAGTCATCCTAGAAGGCTTGGGACTTAGCGCCACTCCCGGTATCACAGATAAGAGGAACATAATCCCCTGTGTAGTAATTGACGTTCTGGATGTTTTCCGTGATTCCATCTACCCAAACAACAATGAAGGAGAGAAAGAGAGTTTGGATGACTGGGGTCTGACCCCTGAGGCTCTCCCTAATATGAAAGTTTTCACGATAGGGAAGGTTCCTGAAGGACTGAAGAAAGCGAATGAAAAGTATTCGCCAACACCTTTCAGATTCGAGATCAACGATCTCACCGTCAGTGATTGGATTGCACTACTCCGCACACCGAATCAGAATCAAATTGAACTTGTCCAGGTAACAGTCAATAACCTCAAGAGAAGGAGAGAAGAAACAGGAATTAATATGGGGTTCGAAGAGGTTCTGGATGAGATCGATATGGTCGCTGGAACCGCCCACCCTGGAACGCGGGAGGCATTAAGAAGACATGTCCTTATGCTAAAAGAGATGGATATTTGCGCAAAAGAGGGAACAAAATTAACGGACTTCATCAAGAAGGATCAAATCTCCGTACTCAGTCTCCAGACATCTGAGGTGTGGGTTCAAGATATAGTAATGACCGTTCTATTTAAGAAGCTCACCGGGAGTGCTCTACCTCTATTAAGAGCGAACCCGCCCCAATTGCCGCCTTTCATCGTTTTCATAGACGAACTGCACAAGTTCTTCCAAGAAGGATATAAGACAACTGGCGAATGCCTTTCCGATTTCATTAGAACGTGCAGAGCTGCTGGCTCAGGGATGATCATGGCAAGCCAGGCCCCATCCGACATTCCAGATGACCTTCTTGGGCAGACCAATATGATAATAGCCCACGGGCTTGATAAGGAAAAGGATGCGAAGTTGCTCAACTCCAAAACCTCAACAGACCTCCCCCCAATTTTCCATAAGGGGAGAAAAAGAGTATTGAGAGACCTAAAACAGGGCTATTGTGTGGTCAGTGACCCAAATGTGGGGAGTTTCCTTTTGAAAGTAAGGCCCCGAATATCGATGCACGGCGGTGGAACCCCGGATCTCTTCGAAAAATTGGATCAGATGAAGGATTGAAAAAGGGGGAGACATGTACTCATCAAAAGAATTGGTGCCCGACGATAAGACATATGTTTATCGTTCTGATGGATACCATAAGACTGACCTAGCACATGCCTTAGAGCAGATCGATAGAGACGAACAACACAAGTACTTCCGAGTGGAAGGGCGGTCCCTTATCCCCGTGGCACCAATCCATCCTCACACCCGGATCACAAAAACTGGAAAAACACAGAAAGTTAGAGGGCACTGGCGTGTAATTCCGGAAAAGGTTGAAGAACTGGATGAAGAAGAAAACATCGAGGAAACGGAGTGCGAGGAGTGCGAAGAAGAACCTGGAGATGAAGATATGGATGAATATGAGGATTACGTTGACATTATCGAGAATTTCAGAAAACAATACAAGGAATGTTGTTCTGAAGAGGAGGCTGAACCCCCAGAACGAGGAGAAAGAAAAGAATGTAAGCCCTTTTCTTATGAAGAGATCGAAGAGAAGAACGATGAGTTCGAGATAGAATGTCGTGAAGAACTAGAGGAAATAACTGAAACACCGCCAGAGGTAGAGGATATAGACAATATTGCGTGGTACACCCCCTACCATTTTCAAAACAAGTGGGGAATATTCGCACGGTATGATGCTGTGAAAGACCTGGCCATGTCCATGGTGTCCCGTTTAGATTACGACTATGTCTACAACAATGTTGATGCGGGCGTTTTCCCCTCCAAGAAGGCGTTCAATAAGATATTTGGGAAAGTAGTATTCAATGAGATACTGGCATCTATCCTTAGACACGAGATTTTCCACCATATGGCTGAGGTCACAGCTACTTCATATGAGATCATTCTCAATAGACCAATGTACTTGGAGTATTGGGATAATGTCTATTCGCCATCGTACAGGACAGCAAATAACGTTGAAGAAGCTTTGGCGACATTGAACCAGGTGTTCGCTTTTTCATCTGATGGCTTTATAGAAAAATACTATGAGAACAGTATGCCCATATCAAAGCAGTATGCTGCAATTCTAAACCCCAAAACGAAGTTCCTAGAAACGCTTGACCAAAAAGTGCGAGAGACGTGGCTGGACAAAGCCCCTTTTTCCTACAATAGATATATCGATTATTACAGCGACTGGAAGAAGTTCATCAAAGGTATCAGAATCTTGAACTCCCAAATATACAATATGGACCTGAACAGTAAGAATGTGAAACTTATTGAGATAGCAAGTGGCCAGCTGTTCAATTCTCCCGAGATAATGGCTACGAGAGGGGGGCCGTTCTCGGATATATTTTACAAACATTTCGATTTCTTTACGTTTGTCAAGGAAAGGGACAAAGAGATAATGGATTTTCCAATTCCCCTCTATTTTGTATAGTGATCAAAATCGAGTCTGTCACGTCTTTAGTGATATCGTTGATTCTCCGGTTCTGCTCTACCGTCTAGCATATCTTGCGTCCCCTATAGAATCGGGCCAAATGCAGAAAATCACTAAGAAGTTGACACCCTATCAAAATCTCTAAATCGCTTAAAGGAAGGCCTGCGATAATTCTCTTTAGTCCCTATTTGCTTATCTTGTCCCGGAGTATTACGGTGATAAAAAATGCTCCAATGGACACGCAAATGAATCCTAAAAGCATCGAGACCCTGGCGAATCCTATAATTCCCGCCACCAGTGCTCCGGCCATCGAAGCTAAGGCGAAGGCATAATCCCTCTCCTGCTTGAGAAGCCTGGAAAGCAGATAGGTCGTGGAAAAAGCAAGCAGTCCCAATCCCAGGTACGCTCCATATATGATGTCAAAAT
>DAOVJP010000177.1 GCA_030673205.1 Thermoplasmata archaeon | reverse complement strand
GTCCATCATCCAACTCTGGGTGGTCTCGTTCCAGTCCGCAACCGCTATGATATGCGGGTCTAGCGCAAGAATGTCGGTGCTGGTTTGCAACATGCCAACACCAGTAGAGTTAAATGGCAAGGCAACGGCGTTCCAGCCTCCGTGCAAATCCCAATCGGGACAAGATAGGGCGGTGTAGCTGGGCCAACATGGAGTCCACACTGTGTCTGGGCCTGTGGAGTCCACTAGCACAAAGTAGGACTGGTTCTTGGACATAACATAGTTCCCTATTCCCGTTGTCTCGTTCACAAGTGGATAGCCGCTGCTACCTTTTCTGTATACAAAATCTTGCCACAACTGGCGACTGGTCCAGTTACACACAGCCAACACAAACATATCGCTGTCACTCTCTATGTCCTCAGCCAAATCACGAGTAGTATAACCCGCGGGAGGCTCACAAGGAAAGGCGAGAGAGTTCCAGCCAGGAACGAGATGGATACCAATCCCAGTAACGAACGAAGGAGATCGCTTGTAGTATACCTCACTATAGCCTGTGGAGTCCCCATCCCAAGCCAAATGGAGGCGCTCGCCTAAAATGCATGTGTCATAGCCCCACAATCCTACTGGCTTAGTAGCGAGGCTGGGAGATGACCAGCTTACACCATCGTCATCACTTGTTATATGAAAGATACCTGGCCCGGGAGCCATAGCATCGGTCCAGAACATATGTACAACGCCACTCTCATCAACCCCGATCTGAGAACTCCCACTACCGTTAGCATCATTCGTCAACCGCTGCTCTGGCAGCCACGTATTTCCTCCGTCCTGGCTGCGATAGAGGTATATCTCATTATCCGCGCTATCGTTATCTCCGACCACGTAGATTCGTTCGTTGTCTACTGCTATTCCTCCTGCGCCGCTGAACCAGGAGTCTACTTGGCTTAGTGTGGTGGGTTCAGTCCAGTTTTGGCCGAGGTCGAGGCTTTTCATGAACATGGTCTCTATGGTTCCGGAGTATGGGGAAAATCTGTTGAACAGGACGTAGAGGGTCTCGTCCTCTATTATTATCTGTGCTGGGAAGTCGTCGTATTGGTCGTTCGTGTCGGTGATGTTCGTGATCCGTGTTTCCGGTCCCCATGTTGTCCCGTTGTCGGTGGAGAGCCGCATATATAGGGAAGATGTGGAGACAGAGATGTGGTCTCTGTCGTCGCTCCAGAGAACAACAACCCTGGATCCATCAACACTGATGTGCGGGTGTTCGGACCACCACGAGCCGATGCTACTAAGGTTGAAATTGCCCTCCCACGTATCCCCGCCATCCCGACTGATATTGATATAAACCGCTTCCCCACTGGTCTCTTTGCCATCGCCCCATACCACATACACGTTATCACCGGAAACAGCAATATCGGGAGATGAGCCTACGAGGGGCGAGTCAACATAGCGGAGATCGACCACATCTTCCCAAGAGAGACCTCCATCAAGGCTCTTGCAGTATCGCATATAATCATAGAAGGTGGGCACCTCACCCCGCCTTGTTTTAAAAGCCACATGCACACAATCCCCGCTCACAGCGATAGCAGGAGAAGAGGACCAGTATTCGTCGCTCTCATCCGTCAACATGATATCTTCGCTCCAGTCGCTCGGCGCACGTGTTCTGGGCGTGCCGATCTGAGGCAGGGGCGGATAATTGGTGAGCACTGGCGTGTTGGCGGGTGCGTCCTCACCCTCTGTTTCTGGTTCGAGAAGGGAGCTTTCGTGGTTTGGGGGTGGCGCGTGGAGCACTGTGGCTGCCACTAGGAAGGTTAGGAGTGTTAGGACAGCGGCTTTCCTCCAACGACCACAGCGGGACATGACAAATATAGTATCCGAACAGGAGTATTTATACCCTCCTCCCAGGGGCTCATCCAATATTGATATGTGTGATCCCATACAGGTCGCTCAATACCCAAAAACCATCATAGTTCCAGTCCGACCCTACTCCTAGTGGGACTTGGCGGAACGATCGCATTGCGATCGAAGTTCCGCCGCCCTTCGGTTCCTCGCTAGAGGAACACGACGAAGGATAGGTGGAACACTGTGCGATGGTTGTTGTTCCACCAACCTCTTTCTCACGAAGAAAGAGAAGGGGGGGGGGTTGCGCTGCTGTTACGGCGGAAGACGTAGGCGTTTTCCCGCCTTCACCCACTCTCCAGCACGCCCTGATATATCTTTTCTATCTGGTCGCATACGCTCTCCCAGGTGTAGTCCTCTTCCACTCTCTTCCTGCCCTTTTTCCCCATTTCCCTCGCTTCTTCCGGGTGTTCTCTCATATACCTTATCTTCTCGGCCAGGTCTGCGGGGTTCATGGGTTCGGCCACTAATCCCTCTTCGCCGGGGGTTATGACCTCCTTCACGCCGGGGATGCCCGAGGCTATGACCGGCTTGGCAGTAGCCATGGCCTCCAACAATACGATGCCGAAGGCCTCTAGGCGCGAGATGGAGGGGAGGACGAACAGGTCCGAGGCCGCATAGAGTTCCGGCAGTTTCGCGCTCTCCACCCGTCCTGCGAACACGACCTTGTCCTGAACGCCGAAGGACTTTACCCTCCTCCTCAACTCATCTTCGTAAGGTCCGGTCCCCACCACCGTGAGCTTGATGCCCGTGTCCTGTTCTACCATGGCCTCTATGAGGAACTGTACTGCTTTGTGGGGCACGAGCCGCCCTACGAACAATACCATGTAATCCTCCTCGCCTATGCCAAACCCCTTTCGTATCCCGGCTCCGGTCCTCCGGGGATTGTACTCCTTGGCGTTCACGGCGTTGGGCACCACATCAGGGGAGACGTTCCACACCCTTTTGGATGTGGCGGCATAGCTTGGGGTGGTGACTATGACCTTATTGGCCAGATGCAGCACCTTCCTTCCGAGTATCTTCTCGTAGAGGGTGATTATTTTTCGGGCAAAGCCTCTCAACTCCAGGTCGCAGTGGTATGTCAATACGAATGGCACTTTGCTCTTCTTCGTTCCCTTCAATGCAAAATGCTCTGTCAGAGGGGGTGGATAGTGGACGTGCACGATATCGTATCCTCCCTCGGCCACCGATCCCTTTATGCCCGGCGAGATGGGCGTGTTGAACGGCGTACCATAACAACGAGCCCTTTTGACGAGGAAGCCGTCCCTCCTCTCCTGGGAGGCGGCGTTGTTGCTGTTAGTGGTTATTACCTCTACGTTGTGTCCCCGCATTGAGAGGTGACGGGCGAGTTCGTATACATGGGATTCCACTCCGCCTATATGTGGATAGAAATACGGAGCCACGATGCCTATCTTCATATCTCACGCCCCCGTATTCCTGATCAGCGCACCAGGCTCTTTGGGGCCAGGTATCCCCGCACATAGGCTCCGGGGCATATATACGTCCCTCCGCCTATGATCGTTCCCGGATCCAGGGAGACGTTGACACCGGTCTTCACGCCATCCCCCATTATCACGCCCAGTTTTCTTCTGCCCGAATCGACCACTTTTCCTTTGAGGATCACAGGAACGTTCCCATCATCGAAACGGAGGTTGGCCACCTTCGTGCCCGAGCCGAGGTTGCAACCCTCGCCGATGATGCTGTCGCCAACATAGTTGTGGTGAGGCGCATTTCCATTATCCATGATTATGCTGTTCTTCACCTCTGAGGCCGCCCCTATGTGCGCTCCCTTCCCTATATATGTGGAGGGGCGGATGTAGCAGTTGGGTCCGACCTTTGCCCCCCCATCTATGATGACTGGGCCCTGGATATATGAGCCGCTTCTTACCAGCGCGCCCTTCTCCACCACCACTGGACCCAATAGGGTAGCCCCTTCTTCTACGGTACCCTCGATCCTCCTTTTCAGCGATCCCATCAAATATGCATTTGCATCCAGAAGGTCCCATGGACGCCCTATGTCCAACCATTTTCCCGGAAGGGAGAGGGCGGCCACGCCTTCGTCTTTCACAATGGCTTCCAATGTATCGGTTATCTCGTATTCGCCCCTCTTCGATAGAGGTGTCTGCCGTATCTTGTCGAATATGTTTTTTGTGAAGCAATAGATGCCGGCATTTACGGTATTGGTCGGTGGTATCTCCGGTTTCTCCCAGATTTTTGTCACCATGCCGTTCTCGGTCTCCACCACGCCGAAGTTCTTTGGATCGGGCACCTCTGCCAGGGACATGACGGTCTTTCCCGTCTCCTTGTATCTTTCTATCACGGCCTTCACCATCTCTGGGGTG
>DAOVJP010000087.1 GCA_030673205.1 Thermoplasmata archaeon | reverse complement strand
TTGAAGTATGCTGGCACGGTTATAACCGCCTGCAATACCTTCTCTCCAAGGAAGGCCTCTGCGTCCGCCTTCATCTTCTGAAGTATCATGGCCGATATTTCTTGCGGGGTGTAATCCTTCCCGTCTATGGTCGTCTTTTCCGGGGTGCCCATCTTTCTCTTGATGCTGCGTATGGTCCGGGTGGGATTGGTCACCGCCTGACGCTTCGCCACCTCACCCACCAGCCTCTGGCCGTCCTTTGCAAAGGCCACTATTGATGGTGTCGTTCTTCCGCCTTCTGCGTTCGGTATGATGGTGGGGCTTCCGCCTTCCATCACGGCCATGCAGGAGTTGGTGGTTCCCAGGTCTATTCCAAGCACTTTTGTCATCTTATTCATCTCCTTTTGGATCGTTATCTGCGATCTTCTCTGTTCTCTCTTCAGTTGATTCCTCAACCCCTTCCTTCTCCCCTCCTTTTCCCACTCTCACATTCCCCACCCCTTCTCTCTCCCCAACCTTCTCAACCCCCACCTCGCTTGCCGGTGTGGCCACAATGACCTTGGCATGGCGCACTACCCGGTCATGCAACATGTATCCTTTCAATATCTCCAACTCCACGATCTCCTCTTGCACATCTTCAGAGGCATGGGCGGATACCGCTTCGTGATGATGCGGATCGAATGGCTGGCCCACTGGTCTCATAGGCTTCACCCCTTTGCTCCCAAGGGCGGCCAACAGCTTCCTGTGCACCATCTCCATCCCCTGCTTCCACTCCTCTCCACCGTGTCCAGGGGAAGCGAGGGCCCGTTCTATATCGTCCACCACATCCAGAATATCCGGCAGCACGGGTTCAAGGGCGTATCTGGAAGCGTGCAGGCGTTCTGCCTCGGTCCTCTTACGATAGTTCTCGAAATCCGCCTGGAGTCGGATCAGTTGAGAGCGGAGAGTTTCCTCATCTTCCACCCTCTCCACAACTCTTCCAGGATCGCTAGCTTCGGCTTCTTTCTTCGAGTCGCTAACTTCGGTCCCTTTCTTCAAGCCCCTAGCCCCGGCTCCTTTCTTCGGACGGCTAACCTCGCTCTCCCTATCTATATCGCTGGCCGCGGTCTCTTCCGAGCCTTCCACACACCTTTCGGGATTCTCTGCAGGGTCCATATTGGCACCTCGATCCGGAAGAAAGAGTATGTGAGATGTTCTATATAAAGCTAACGGTTGAATACTTATCCACATCATGCTATCGCGACCCATGAAACCACACACGCCTCCCGCCCATGAACTGGAGCTCTTGTTCCGGGAGGTGGAAGAGACACTCCGTCCGATGCCCGCGCTGTTGGACCTGGAGCTGCCCCTCGCCACTGTAATCGGGGACATACACGGGGACTGGCACAGCTACCGCAGCGCCATGGACCGCAGAGAGGGAAGCATCGTGTTCCTGGGAGACATCGTGGATAGGGGGCAGCACAGCGTGGAGGTCTTGACCTCCATATTCCACATGCTCCTTCGCTCCCCCGGAGAGGTCTTCTTGTTAAGGGGGAACCACGAGACCAGGGAAGTGAACCAACGCTGGGGGTTCAAGGAAGAACTTCTCACGAAATACGGGGAGAAGCACGGACCTTTCTTGTGGGCACAGGCCAACCGGGTGTTCGATCAACTGCCATTGTGCGCGGTGCTCAACCGCTCCTTCTTCCTCGCCCACGGAGGCATATCTGAAGGGATCGCTCGGGTGGGGGATCTGCGCAGAACGAGAAAAGAGGTCAGGGGGAAGGCCGAGGGACTGATCTGGAACGACACGCAGGAGGGAGCCCAGAGATACCGATATGTGCCCAACACATACCGGGGAAGAGGATACAGATAGAGCGACCAGGCAGCGGCCGAGTTCTGCGATGTCAGCGGCCTCCAGGCCATCATCCGAGGCCATGAATGGACACGAGAGGGAGCAAGATGGAACAGGAATAATAGAGTGCTCACCGTGTTCTCCCATATAGCATATAGGGGAGGGAACCCTGGAGCCATCGCAATAGTGAAAGGAAGGAAGGTCTCCACCCAGATATATGTGTGAATATTCCTAAGACCTTAGTGTGAATATTCCTAAGACGCTATTTAGTGAGAAATAGTGAGGGCATTAGAAACATATATTAACCCTTCTTTCATGTGCAACGCCGAAAGGATGGATACACCATGCCTGAAGATGAATTTGTTCTAGAGGAACAGCCCGATGACACGCCTGAGAAGGAGCTAGAGGCACTCGACATGCCCTCCGAGCCCATTGAAGACGTTGAAAAAGCCCCCCTGCCCGAAGAAGGAACGGAAGAAGAGGACATGGAGGAAGAAGAGGGAAAGGCTGCGGGAGCCGGAAAGAAACCGTTCAATCGTTGGATCGTCGTCGTAGGAGCCATAATGATTCAACTGGCTCTGGGCGCGATATATTCGTGGTCTGTTTTCACCCCTGAGCTAACCGGGCCCGATTTCAACTTCACAACGACACAGACCCAGATAATCTTCAGCGCCGGGCTCGTCACCTTCGCCCTGGTCATGGTCCTAGCAGGAAAGCTTCAGGCCAAACACGGCCCGAGAAAGGTTGCCCTCGCCGGCGGCGTATTGCTGGGTGCAGGGTATATAGCCGCATCCATGGTGGGCTCTTCCTTCTTGGGCCTGCTCGTGACCATAGGGATCATAGGCGGAGCAGGAATAGGACTGGCATATGTGGTTCCCATTGCAGTCGGCATAAAATGGTTCCCCGACAAGAAAGGCCTCATCTCCGGCCTCGCCGTGGCTGGCTTCGGCTTCGGCGCCACGATATGGGTCAAACTGGCCGGAAGCTGGGGAAACCTCATAGAGAGCCAGGGCGTACACTCGACATTCTTCATCTACGGCATCATATTCTTTGCGATGGTGGTCATCGGAGCTTTCCTGATGACAAACCCGCCAGCAGGGTACTCTCCTCCTGGTTGGACCCCTCCTCAGACAAAGGATAAGAAGGCGAAACGCAACCTCAAGCCCAAACACATGCTCAAGACCAAACAGTTCTGGATGGTCTGGGGCATGTTCATCAGCGGAGCCCTGGCCGGATTGATGGTGATAGGGATCATCAAACTATATGGAATAGATGCGCTCCAGGCCTCTGGTAAGACCACGATAGAGGCCTCCGCCATAGCTGGCACGGCCATGGCAGTGTTCTACGCCATATTCAACGGCATAGGCAGGATAGTCTGGGGCAGCGTAGCCGACAAGATAGGCCCAAAGAGATCGCTCGTAAGCATGTTCTCCTTCCAGGCAGTGATGATGTTCGCCTTCTTCTCAATGGGAGGCAACGAATATACCCTGTACCTCGCGGCAGCACTGATCGGTTTCAACTTCGGAGGCAACTTCGCGCTGTTCCCCACGACCACCGCCGAGATATTCGGCACAAAACATGTGGGACAGAACTATGGATACGTGTTCACTGCCTATGGAGTGGGGGGCGTCGCCGGCCCGATGATGGCCGGATACTTCAAGGATGCCGGGACCGCAGGTGCCGCTGTGGATGCTTGGCTCCCCGCATTCATAATTGCTGGCGTACTGTGCGTGGTCGCTGTTGTACTGGCCCTCATGCTCAACACCGAGGTGCAAAAACCGAGCAGAAAGCGCTCCCATAGCGCCCGGCCAGGTTCACGTTCAGGCGCCCGACAAGGCACATCCTCAACACGCACCTCGCCACGATCCCCTCCACGCACCCCACCGCACGCTAGGAGACCTCGCAGATGAACGATGCCGTGAAGAGCCTCATCCGGGGTAACGAACGCTTCGTTTCCCATAGAGGGGATGGGTTGAAGAAGCATGTGGCGGGCCAGCACCCCCGGGTCGCCGTGCTCACCTGTTCCGATTCCCGGGTGGTACCCGAGTTCATATTCGACGCGGACATAGGGGAGATCTTCGTGGTCAGGGTGGCCGGGAACGTGGCCATGGACACGACGGTGTTGGAATCCCTGGAATATGCAGTCGAGCATCTCAACGTGGAAATACTGTTGATCTTGGGCCATACCAATTGCGGGGCGGTGTGCGCAGCCGAAGAATGCATGGAAGATGAGCCGGACGGCCTATTGAAAGAGATACGGGAGTGTTTCTCCACCCACGGCGACCACTTCCTGGCCAACACCCTGCACCAGTTGGATAAACTTCCCCTTAGAAGTCAGGCCATAGCCAAAGCGATAGAAGAGGGAAGGTTGAAATTGATTGGAGCCATGTACCATCTCGATACTGGAAAAGTGGAATTCCTCTAACGGGACGCGGTCTTCTCATCCCTCTTCTTTATTATGACCTGGAACACCGGGGAGAAGCGCCAGAAGAATGGTGATATGCCAACAAGGCGGGTTCCGAATTTGTACAAAGAACTCCATGGGTCCACCGGCGGTTTGAACGTATAGTTCACGGGAAACTCTTTCATGAGACGTTTCAGCCCCCCGTATCCCAAGAGATAATAGCCTTCGTAATCCTCACCTCTATTGAACAACCGCACATACCTGTTGGCTAGACCTCTCGGGAGATAGGACAGGAATGGGAGGTATTTGTGTCCTTCCACAGGCCACCATTTGTTATTGGTGCTGAGATACATTATTCCTCCTGGCTTCATGGATGAGGCGCACAGCTCCATCAGTCGGCGCTGCTCCTCTACATGCTCCAGCACATCGCTCAATATCACTATGTCATATCTATCCTTCTCGTCCATGTCGAAGGCGGACATGAGAACGAAGTCTATGTTCTCCAGCCCCTCCTCCTCCCCCTTCTCCTTGGCCACATCCAAAAGCTCTTGGTCGAAGTCTATGGCCTTGACATATCTGACCATGGGCGCCAACCCCCTAGCTATGGGTCCCCATCCCGTGCCCACATCCAAAACATCACATCTATTCAGTGGGGGTTCGAGCTCGGGATGGAACAGGGAGATCATGTCCTTTATGTGCTGCTTCCTATATTCTATCCTTGTCCTGGCCGAGTCCTTCCCGCTGAGCTTCTCATTCATAGCTGTACTCTTCCCATCAAGCTCCGTCTCAGCCGAGCCTCCCTCCCCACACTCCGTCTCAGCCATACTCTTCCCATCGAGCTTCTCATTCTCAACCATGGCCTACGACCCGCCTCGATTCACAGCGTGCCCTTTTTGAGCTTGGCGTTGAGGCGCTTCTTCCTTTCTTTGGAGGTAAAACCAGTGGCTGCCAGTAGAAAATCGTTGTACCGCTTTATGGTATCGGCGGCCGTGGCGTTGTCCACATCCGTCCTCATATTTGCGCTCACCTCCATGGAGCTCTTGCTCGCTATCCGTACGCGGAGTTCTTCCAGCGCCCCATGCTTGGCCACTAGAGCATCCCCTTCTTTCCGCACCTGGTCGAAAAGGCCCTTCATCAACGCCTCCAGCTTTCCACCGTCTATGTCCTTGAAATACCCTCTCTTTATATCATAGTTCTGCAAGCCATCACCTACCTTGGAGCGAACCAATATCCCATTACAGGACTAATAACTTTTCCGACAGACTTATAACCCTCCTCCGCCTCATATTTGTTATCGGAGGAAGTATAATGGATGTCATGGGATTGTGTTCCATCTGCGGCCGACCATCCAAGCTGGACACATGCCGTTTTTGCGGCAAACCGATGTGTGAAACATGTCAGGAAGGCCCGGGATTGTGCAAGAACTGCGCCCGTGGTCTCAGAGACCGCTCTTCTCACCCAAAACGATAACGCCACCACAGAACGTGCAGATCGCCTTTGGCTCCCGCAGGTCCACCTCGACAAGAGTGCCGCAGATCGGACACCGTACCACGCCCCTAACGGCCTTATCCTCCATAGTTATGTATTAGCATCGCTGGTACAAAAGGATGATGGAGGGAGAGAACGAAGAGCACAATTTATATAAGTCCAAGCCCCTATTTAGGCAACATGAGCAGGGAGATGAGCGTTTTGGAGGGATCCTACCGCCTCACGACGATCACCAAGGCCAAAAAGAAGGTGTATGTCATACAGATCATATCACTCGTGGCAATGAGCTTTCTGCTCCTATTGTACGGCGGCATGAACCTGAGCCCGTTCTATCTTCCTGTGGACTCATTCATATATTTCGTTATGATCATGCTCCTGGTGCTGCTGCTGGAAAGCTTCTTTTTCAGAATACTGGAGATAAAATTCACCCAGAGCGGCAGCCGCAAGTTCCTCATGGCCAAGAACTCCA
>DAOVJP010000159.1 GCA_030673205.1 Thermoplasmata archaeon | reverse complement strand
GAGAGGCGCTGGGCGCATTATTGGAGGTGTTGTGATGAGTGGATGTTGTAGAGTGTTGGAGGAGATAAAATGATAGAGGTGGAGGCAAAGGCCCGACTGAGAGACCATGAAAAGACCGAGAAGCTGTTGGTGAGCAGAGGTGCGACATTCCAGGGAGAGGTGTTGCATACAGACACGTACTTTCTCCATCCCTCCAGGGACTATGGGGCCACCGACGAGACGCTGCGTCTGCGTATCATCAGGTGGGAGGGAAAGGAGGAGCACCGCCTCACATACAAGGGGCCAAGGATGGACCAGCTCACCAAGACCAGGGAAGAGTTGGAGGTAGAGATAGGGGAGCCAGAGGATCTTGCATTGTTGCTGAAGAAGCTTCGTTTCACCCCTCTGAAAGTGGTGAAGAAGAAGAGAAGATATTATGAGCTAGACCGTCTGGAGATAACCGTTGATTTTCTGGACGAGCTAGGGTGGTTCATAGAGGTGGAAACGGAAGTGGAGGAGGATTGGGAGAATGCCCGGGACGGGGTGGTCGCATTCATGAAGAGCATAGGGTGCGGGAAGCTGGAGCGCCGCTCATACCTGGAGTTGCTCATGGAACAGGAAGCACAGAGCGTAGGCGATCTAGGGCCCAATGGAAAGTAACAATAGGTGTTGGAGGGATACTGAGAAAGGGGTATAAGAAAGAGCGAAGGGGGTTGGGACCAGGTTCGTTCACATTCCCTTACAGGTTCTTGATGAGATCTGCAACGAACTCCCGCATCTCGGGTTCGTCTGGTATGGGGATGGATTTTTTGAACCGCTCAGTCCCGTCAGGAAGGTAGTATCCTTTTGAGACGGAGATGAACTGGCTTTCGCCGTCCTCGGTCACTGCTTTTTTTCGGGCGACCTCTATGAAGTTGTTGCGCCCATAGTCTTTTTTCTCCGCTTTTATTGTTTCAAACTCTACCATTCTTTTTTCCTCCTTTGTATTGTTTTTCTGCTCTTTTGTTCGTTTGTAGCGCCCCTAGAGGGAAAACGTCGATATTATATATACTATATAAGCTTTATGTTAAACAACTGGCTATTGTGCGGTCCAAAGCATGGGCCGATCAGATCGACCCTACCATCCGCGGCCCTGAAGTCTCTCTTCCTCAGGTATGGAGGCGGCGTCTATGCCTCTCATGGCATCGCCTAGCCCTTTGGACACCTCTCCCACCACTTTTGGATCGTCGAAATGGGCGGTAGCCTCCACGATGGCCTTTGCCCGCTTGGTAGGCTCGTTGGACTTGAATATCCCGCTTCCCACGAAGACCCCGTCGCTCCCCAGTATCATCATCAGAGCGGCGTCTGCGGGGGTGGCTATGCCTCCTGCTGCGAAGTTGACCACGGGGAGGCGCTGCAGTTTGGCGGTCTCTACGACCAGCTCGACGGGCGCCTCTATTTTTCTGGCGAAGGCAGTGAGCTCTACCAACTCCATGCCATTCAACATCCTTACGTCCCCCATGACCTGGCGCATGTGGCGTACTGCTTCCTCTACATCCCCGGTGCCTGCTTCCCCCTTGGTCCGTATCATCGCAGCCCCTTCGTGTATCCTCCGAAGCGCCTCTCCAAGGTTTCTGCAGCCGCAGACGAAGGGTACCGTGAACCCGCGTTTGTCCACATGATAGAACGGGTCGGCGGGGGTGAGAACCTCGCTCTCATCTATCATGTCCACGCCCATGCTCTCCAGCACCCGTGCCTCGGCCATGTGGCCTATTCTGCATTTCGCCATCACGGGTATGCTGACCGTGTCCATTATCTCCAGTATCTTGAGCGGGTCGGCCATTCTGGCAACACCGCCCTCGGCCCTTATGTCCGCAGGCACACGTTCCAGCGCCATGACCGCCACTGCCCCCGCCTCCTCGGCTATGCTAGCCTGCTCGGCGTTGGTGACATCCATGATGACGCCTCCCTTCTGCATCTTAGCAAATCCGCGTTTGACAAGCTCGCTGCCGTGCCGTAAACTGGTGATGTCTAGTTCGAATGGCATATTTCCACCGGCCTGCGCATCGAACAGGGGTGTATTTAATCTTTGGCCCCTGCCCGCCAGACGGCCCGAACCCATATATCATGCCGTAATTTAACAAGGCCAACCGCCTTTGGCAGCCGTCATATAAATCTTCATATACTTTGTCATTCCTCCCATGTGCATGAAGGAGTGTTCCTCCAGAATAGCCGCCCTCCCTCCGTCAGGCACCATAGAGATCGCCCGGGAGGCTGCAGAGCTCTGGAAACAGGGGAAGGAGATAGTGGCCCTTTCCATGGGAGAACCGGATTTTCCCACCCCATACCATATTGTCGAAGCCGCAGTAGAGGCCATGCACCGGGGTGAGACACACTATGTTTCATCTGCAGGCATCCCCCAATTGCGGGAGGCCATAGCCGCCAAGTCACAAAAGGAGAATGGCATACCATGCACTGCGGACGATGTAATAGTGGCGCCAACCAAATACGCGCTGTTCCTTGCAACCGCCGCCCTCGTGTGTGAGGGTGACGAGATCATAATTCCCGATCCGGCTTGGGTATCATACACTCCTCAGATCGCCGCTCTGGGCGGCTCCTCTGTGCCTGTGCCTTATGGGCCAGGATATAGAATTGACGCGGATGCCATCATGCAGGCCATAACGCCCAGGACGAAGGCCATAGTGGTCAACAGCCCTTCTAACCCCCTGGGTGCAGTGGCCACGGGGGAGGAGTTGCGGGCCGTGGCCGACATCGCACGGGACCATGACCTCTATGTGATAACCGACGAGATATATGAGAAGTTGATATACGAGGGGGATCACATATCCATAGCCAGCTTCGACGGCATGATGGAGAGGACGATAACCCTTAACGGATTCTCGAAGGCCTATGCGATGACAGGATGGAGAGTGGGGTGGGCCATCGCCCCCAAGGAGATATACGGCTATATGCTGAAATTGCAACAGCACACCCTCACCTGCGTTCCCCCGTTCATCCAGTATGCGGGGATAGCGGCCCTCACCGGCCCCCAGACCCCCCTCGACGCCATGTTACAGGAATTCACAGCCAGACGGGCCATAGTTACCGCCCTGCTCGGCGAGGTCCCCGGCCTCTCGGTCGAGCCTCCGGGCGGCGCCTTCTATGTATTCCCGAAATATGAACAGGACATCCCAAGTGTGGCCCTGGCCAAGCGCCTGTTGCATGATGGTGGCGTAGCCGTCACCCCGGGAAGCGCATTCGGCGCTGCAGGGGAAGGCCATTTCCGCATTTCCTACGCCACTTCCAGAAAGAAGATCGCGAAGGGCGTGGAAGGAATAAAGCGTGTGTTCGGAGGGCTTTAGCCCCCAGTTTTAGTAGCTCTCTTCGTCTTCTGAAAGCTGGGCCGGTCCTTCTGAGGGCGGAACTCCCACTTATTCCGGAGCCTTTGGCTCATTCCATCCTTCTTGCGTCTCTGTTGCTTGTTCGGGTGGTGAATCTTCGGGGAGTTGTTCTGGGCCTTGTTGTGGCGGATATTGCTGTGGTACGTTCCCGTCCTGTGCCTGTTCTGGGGCCTCAGTAGGCGGTCCTTGGGGCTGGGTGAAGCCTTCGGGTGTGGGTTCAGGAGTGAAGCCTTCCTGGGTCACCGGGGGTCCGGGCATCTCCGGAGGGGGTGTAGCGCCTCCCCGTCCCTTCTTGAGCTTCCTCATCACCACGAGGACCAAGATCAAGGCCAGCAGCGCAACCAGTAACGAGAGGAATGCGCCGGAGTTCATCCCGGCTATCGTCCCATATGCCAGGGCGCCTCCGCTGGAGGAGACCTTCACGGTCTGGATGTCGTCGAGGACGGCGCCGTCCAAGGACACGAAGAGGAGGTGGTCCCCTTCGGGGATATATGAGGGGATGGTGTATTCTATGGTCCCGCTAGTCCCTTTGGTCCAAACAGATTTCTCGTCATTGCTGAAACCCACGGATATGACATGGCCTCCGACCGTATCCAGCGGATCTCCGATCTTCACTATCTCGTAAGTAACGAGGATAGTATCCCCTGGGTCGTATGCGGCCTTGTCCACGGTATATTTGAGAGTGTATCCGTTGAGTATGTTGAGCCACACAGCATCTGTGTATATTGTATCCTGGCCCGTGGCATATATCGTGGTGGTGTAGCTGTTCGGTGGGTTCGTGGAGGGGATGACCAGAGAGAAGCTCCCGCCGGTGGCGGTGCCCTCGCTCACGAGCATCCCGTTCCCATCCATTATCTTGTAGTATGCCTCTTCCAGGGTATCCCCGAACAGGTGATACTGGAAGCCTATGGTATCTCCGGGCTTGTACGGGTTCTTCGAGGCGGTCAGTTCCACAAAGGCCTTCTTCACGTCGATCCACACAGATCTTTGTGCCTGGACGCTATCATCGGAGGTGGCTGTGGCCGTGACCTGCAAGATCCCTTCTCTTCCCTCCGGAAGGTCTATGGATATGGGGGCGCCGTCCCCAAAGCCCATTGCGATGGTATCTCCATCCAGAGTGACCT
>DAOVJP010000248.1 GCA_030673205.1 Thermoplasmata archaeon | reverse complement strand
TGGGCCATTCTTCCGACCCCTCCACAGGAGTGTTCCAGAAGGCTATGTGCTTCCTTGTCTGGTATGTGAGATGGTAGTCAAAGGTCTCCCACTTGTCCTCTCCATCGAAGTCCGTGTAAACGGCTAGGCCCTCCACGTCCGGGTGCGCCATGTCCGTGAACGGAGGATTGCAAAGAAGTATCCATATGCCAAGCCAGGCGAAGAAGAACATCACATAGTTGCCGATCCAATCCTTCTTCTTCAGGTGCGTCAGGTCCATGTTGAGCCGCCCGAAGACATTGGACATAGTGGCTATGCCTATGAAGCCGACGAACATGGCCGTGGGCCACTGCCCCATTCTGGTCAGGAACGTCGATATTATTGCGAATGTAATAGCATATACGAAGATCAGGAGCGCGATCTTGGAGTTCTTTATATCGTTCTCCATGAATTCCTTCTCATCGAACTTAGGGGCCACGAAGGCTGGCTTCTCCTTCTCTTCATCCTTATGCTTTCTCTTCTTGGCCATTGTCCCACCCAGCATTGGTTTTTATTAAAGCCTTTCGGCGGCCGCGGATACCATATCCAGCATGACAGTGTATGGGTCCTTGGCCTTGGTGACACCGGAGGCCAGGAGCACTCCCGACGCACCCAGCTCCATGGATCGGACCACATCCTCTCCGTTCTTCACTCCCGCCCCACAGAGTACCTGTACATCGGCCACTCGCTTTACCTGCGCAACGGAATCGGATATCAGTTCGGGTTTGGCCGTGGAAACGGATATATCGCCCCCTATCAGCTCTGGCGGCTCTATGGCCACGAAATCGGGGCCGAGGACCGCGGCGGCACAGGTGACCGAGACAGTGTTGGAGCAGACCACCGTTCTCAGGCCATGCTCTTTGCACATGCCCACCAGGGAGTCTATATCTGCTACCAGGCGCCTGTCCTCGGAATGATTTATAAGAGCGCCTACAGCACCCGCCTCTTTGACACAGGAGGGGTGGATGTGCCCCGTGAACCCACCGTATCCCGCCGGATCTACATGCTGGGCATAGACCTCAATGGATGTTCCTTCGGCTATCCTCTCGATATCCGGTGCACAGGGCGCCACTGCCACAGTTACCTGGGGGTGCTCTTTTGCAGCCCTCTCCAGTTCCTTGGTCAAGGACAATGAGTTCTTGCCCATGCTCTGCCGGTATGTCTTATAATTTACGAGTATTAGAAAGCCCATATGAATGCCTCGGCGGAGGAAAGAACAGAAGGTTATTAACCTTGCCGCCCCCCTCTGTGTGCGTTGGCAGCCTTTCGCACCTCCAAGGCCCTCCCTCTGCTGTTCATCTGCGCCACGGCCTGTGCAACCTGCCATGGGCCCACGCTACCATCTATGCTCTAGGACACATCGTGTTTTCCCCACCATAATCGAAGGGGATCGATGGGCAGATACTTTATGAGCGGGGCGGCGAATTTGAGCCCGGACATGAACCTGCTCATCGCCTTCTCGGACGAGTACATTTTGGCCTTCCGGGCATAGCTCTTCTTCAGGTTCTTGTGCATAAAAGCCTTCCAATTCTCATCATATTCCCGAATGTGGACCCTTTGCTTGTCTTGCGCGAAAAGGCCGGCGGCATCCCCTGCCATGGCCCCCGCCCACAGGGCGGAATGTATGCCTCCCCCTGCAATGGCATAGGCGTGTCTAGCCGCATCTCCTGCGAGCATGACATTGTCCTTCACGGCAGTGTCTATAGGCGGTCCCACAGGTACACAGCCGGCCATGGTGTCCACTATCCTGGCATCGGGATATCTCTCTTCTACGAAACGACGCAGCAAAGTGAGTGCCGGAGGATGACCTCCCACACCCATAACGCCTGCTCCAACATTGGCCAACTTCCCTCTTTTGGGGAAGACCCAGGCATATCCGCCGGGGGCGATCTTGTCCCCGACAAAGACATCCACCGTATCCTCGATCCAAATATCTCCTTCCATGCGGTATTGTGCCGCACTCCCCATGTCTTCCAGGGGAAGGGGTTTTGTTAACCCGGAAAGCCTGCCGATGCCGGATTCTATGCCGTCGCAGCCGATGACGAGATGCGAGGTTATCTTCTCCCCGTCATCCAATGCCACCCCTCCGCCCATCCTCTCTCCACCATCAACTGCCACCCCTCCCACCTTCACTCCTTCTACCTCCCCTCCCGCCTTCACTCCTCCTGTCGTTCCTCCCGCCTTCACTCCTCCTCCGCCCAGGCCCACCACTGTCTTTTCCAATATGAACTCGGTGCCAAGTTCCTCCGCCCTCTTGGCCATCTCCTGTTCAAAGAGCACCCTGTCCAATATGATCACGTTCAACGAGGAGATATCGATGTTGAACTCTTTCCCATTTGGAGGGTGAAGGAGCATGTTCTCAGGGCGATTCACCACCCACCTTCCTTCTTCCATATCGAGCGGTTTGAGTATCCTGGCGAACGTTCCCTCTCCACAGTGCACCGGCGCACCTATCGTCTTCTTCCTGTCCACCACCAATACCTTTGCGCCCGCTTTGGATGCGCGGATTGCGGCATTCAATCCCGCTGGCCCCGCACCCACAACGACCACATCCGCTTCCCGGGCCATGTTCACGCCTCCAGTACCAGAGCAGATATAGGGCAGCCCTTCACACAGATGCCGCATCCAACGCATTTGCCGCTCAATATCTCCAATTCTTTGGAGTGTAGTATAAGTGCATCATGCGGGCAGACCGCCACACACCCACCACAGAACACACATTTGTCCCTGCTCCAAACAAGCAGTTTAGCCATGCGAAAACGAGTAGCATACTGATATTAAAAGCTGGCGGCGTACATTCCTACCGCCCGCACCAAGAGTTTATATTCCCTTTGGGTATTTCAGGGCAACAGGGTGTCACAGATGGTTCCTATCATGGATGAACTATTGGCAAATGCCGAAAAGAGAGCGCCGCCGCCAACGAATCCCCAATTCTCAGGGGACGACGAAGAACTCATGAACCTGGTCAAGAGCCTGAAGCTCAAGATAAAGATAGTGGGATGCGGCGGTGGC
>DAOVJP010000050.1 GCA_030673205.1 Thermoplasmata archaeon | reverse complement strand
GCAAACGCTTCACACTGGTACGCAACACCATGAGCTTCATAGTGGCAATAGCGGTCGCCCTTGGCATGGGGGTGCTGCTATGAACGGAGATATGAAGGAGCAGCTGAAGAAGAAAAAGATACTGATAGTAGCTGGCATAGCATACCTCATAGTCCTCTTGGTGGACGTGAACCTCTTCGTGAAGGGAGTCCAGGGAACATGGGTATACCTGAAGGAGATGATAGAGATACTTCCCGCAGTGTTCATAATAACGGGGCTGATAGATGTCTGGGTCTCAAGAGAGACGATAATGAAACATTTCGGCAAAGGTTCCGGGGTCAAAGGCAAGGCCGCCTCGGTCCTGACCGGTTCTGTGTCCGCAGGACCCATATACGCCGCCTTTCCTATAACACAGAGCCTTCTCAGGAAAGGAGCGAGCGTGTCCAATGTCGTAATAATATTAAGCGCCTGGGCCGTGGTCAAAGTGCCAATGCTCATAGTGGAAGCAAAGTTCCTCGGGGTCCAGTTCATGGCCGCCCGATATATGCTCACCATACCTGGGATAATAATAATAGGCCTCGCAACGGAGCGGTTCGTCACCCGCGAAGAGGTGCTGGGCGCCTCCCGGTCGGATGACGAGAGGAAGGAGGAGGTGATGAATCTTCTACCCGGGTACAACTGTGGCTCATGCGGATACGACAACGGCTCCAAGTTCGCCGGAGCCCTCTGCAACGGGGAAGCTGCCTGGGACGGGTGCAAGGTTTGCAGCGAGGGATCGAAGGACAAATTGAAGGAATTGATGGGGTGATACAGACCTACGGACCACACCCCACATCTCTCAGGTCTGCACACCCCACATCTCTCAGGTCTGCACACCCCACATCCTCGAGGAACTTGAGCAAACGATATATAGAACAACCAACATAATCTCTTTGATGAGAAAGGAGATAACACAGGAGATAAGAGAAACACTGATGCGCTCCGGGTTCAAGGTCTCCGACGAACACAACCTCAGGAGCGTATGCTTCGACCTTGTAGCCAGGAGGGACGCCCTGCTGCTGTTCCTGAAAATAGTCAGCAACGTGGATACCTTCAGCGATGAGAACGCAGAAGAGCTCAAACTCCTCTCCAAGATACTCGATGGCACTCCCATGTTAGTGGGGCTTCACAGCGGAGCTGGCCCCCTGGAGGACGAGGTGGTGTACTCCCGTTTCGATATACCACTGCTCACCCCCCCCACCCTGTTCCAGTATTTGGTGGAGGAAGTCCCCCCCATAATCTTTGCCGCCCCCGGAGGATACTGTGTACACCTGGATGGCGCTCTTCTCAGAGAATTAAGAGAGGAGAGAGACATAAGCCTCGGGGAATTGGCTTCCATTGCAGGTGTTTCCCGCAGGTCCATCCAGCTATATGAAGAAGGGCAGAGAGGGACCCTGGTGGATGTGGCCATGAGGATCGAGGAATTCCTGGATTTTCCTCTCATAAGAGCTGTTAGCCCTCTGCGCTCGGATTACGACATAGACACGGATAAACACAGGGACATGCTCTCATCCATGGAGCGTTTCTATCGTGAGGCCTTCGCTCATCTCATGGCAAGTGGCTGTCATATCGTATCCACCGCCCGATCCCCCTTCGAAACGCTGTTGGAGGAGAGAGTGGATATCCTATTGACCGGGATGGGACGATACGACCGAACTCTGATCAAGAAGGCGAAGGTCATAGGGAATGTGTCCGAGATCGTGGAGAAGAGATCGCTTATCGTGGTCGACAAACGGCTCAGGAAAAGCGATATAGATGGCACTCCCCTTGTGGGGGTCAAAGAGATACTGTGCCAGGACAGCATGGAAGAACTCCTGGAACTTGTTAGGGAGAGATCGAAGGAATGACACACCCCAGCGCAGATTGGCTGTCCGCACACATGGACCGTTTGAGAATAGGGACGACTGAGATCGTTCTGCTATCTCTTGTAAAAGGACTGGAAAGCAACATAGGGGCCGTTGGAACATGCATACGTGAAGAACGGCCGGATATCATAGCCCTCCCTATCGCAGACGAAGCAATAGAGGCTCTTACGGAGTGGGATGGGAACAAGAAAGATATTCCACTATCCACCGAGGACATCCTATACCTCCAGGGTCTGAGAAGGTTTGGAGAGGCAAACCTTCCTCCCCCCGAATATGTTTCGGCCATCGCAGATGGAAAGAAAGAGAAGATGGGCATGATAGGCCTCGATATGGACGAGGATACATTCTCCAAACTCTTCTGTGATAAGGTATCGGTGTTCGAACTGTGGAGAAGAGGAGGCATAGCCAAGAAGCTGATGAAGAAGGAGATCATCGCCTCCTCCCCGGAGGAATATGCCAAGGCATGGGAAGCCCTCCTATCCAAGAACAAAGGTGTCCTATTCGTCGAGAAGGCTAGGGAGGAACACATCGCCTCCTCCCTCGTGGCCCTCGCACCCAAACATTCGAAGGTATTGGCCATCATAGAGTATGAGAGGAGAGAAGGTATCCTCTCTCAACTACAAAAGGGAAAGGCGTAGAGGGGGCGAGGCCCCCTCGGCTGCCGCGGAGATACGAAAAGAGCGCGTTCCTAGAACGTGTCTATCTTTCCATCCACCACCAATTTCGTTATCTTTTCCACATCGGCCAACCAGGCATCGGTCACGCTCTTGACATCCTTTACCACAGCGGATTTCCTTACGCCCTTGGCCAGCACCAATTGCACGCTGGCAAGTTGGGGTCTATCTATGGGATGTCCGATCTGGCTCAATATACGCACATGGGCTTCTTTGATATCTCCCTTGCCGACCTTGATCACTTCGTTAGCGATCTGTAGGGACAGCAGATTGTATATCTTCCCCACGTGGGTCACAGGGTTCTTGCCAGATGATGCCTCCATGCTCATAGGCCGGTATGGGGTGATAAGGCCGTTGGCCCTGTTCCCCCTTCCAACGGAACCATCGTCCCCATTCTCCATGGAGAGGCCGGTGACGGTGAGATACAGTATGTTCTTCCGGTAGTTGTCGGCGGTGTTGACATCCACCTTCACATCCCTCTCCGTGAGACCGGACGCGAAATCAAGTACCTTGGACTGGAGTTCCTGGACGACGTTTATGTAATTGTCCTTATCTGAGATATGCTTGTCGACCATGGCGGTGGCCACTGTCACATTGATCTTGTCCTTTTTCCTGGCGGCCATGACCTTCACGTCCTCCCCCAACGCCAGTATCTCCTTGTTCCACTTGCCATTTATCATCTTCTCGGTCTCGTAGACGATCGTATCGGTCTCGCTGAACGGAGCATATCCAACTCCGAAGGACGTGTCGTTGGACAGATGCTTCCTGGTATCGTAAAGACCCCTTAGGTCCACCGAGCCCTGGCCTATGCGGCAGTCTATAGTGACATCCTCGTCCATGTCCAGGTTCCTGCAGGTCTTCTTCAGGAAATCTATCGCAGCCTTCTTGGTCACTGATCTGAAAGGTATCCTCACATTACCGACCTTGGTGACCGCCCTACCCACCAGCAACATGTAGATGGGCTCAAGCACGCTTCCCCCTCCAAAGGCGGGAGCGGACTGTCCTCCAACGATCTGTGTCTCGTCCGTGTTATGATGCAGTATCTGCCCATAATCTTTCATGTACAGTTTGGACAACGCCCTGCTCATACTCTCAGCTATGCCATCTGCAATGCTGTCAGGATGGCCTACGCCCTTCCTCTCAACAAGCTCGGTCTTCTGCTCATCCATTGCTTTGGAACGAAGCTGTTCAACAACGATATTTCTTCTCATGATGCTATCCCCTATTACCCATTCTAACGACGGGAACATATTAAAGGTTTTTGTTCCAAATTGTGCTAAACATCGACAAACCCACGAATAGAAATGATGCTTTTGAGGCCCAGTGGGCAGAAAAAGGGCATGAATGGGGAAAGTGATATCTCCATTCCTTACCCCTACATTTTGCCAATAATAGAAAGATCTATAGATTTGTAGGGGTAAGAGTGCGATATTCACATTCTCGAAGACATGATCTCAGGGAAATGCCGCCGGGATTTGACTGTACGGCCTACTTTGCAGGCCGCTGGTAAAATTCCGTCACCACGGGTAATCGGTTCAATGGGGTAATATATGTTGGAGGAAGTTGAGCTTCCTCCCACCTTTTGCTAAAGCAAAAGATGCGGGTGCCGGGATTTGAACCCGAGTAATTAGCTTGGCAAGCTAATGTGATACCAGGCTACACCACACCCGCAGGGTGTGAATGAGTTTGCGAATGAACACCCGAGGGGCCATTGGATACCAGTCTATATAGGGCTAGCACTCAAGAGCGAAAGGGCGGATTAAGCCCCCACCTATTAAATCTTTCTCCGCCTGTATATCAGGCAACGAAATCCAGGTTCCTGGCGCGTTTGACCGTGCGCTTGGCGCCATCTTGCTGGAGCCCAGTAGCGACCAATAGAACGCGCATAGTATCTCCGAGGGTGGGGTCCACCGAAGCGCCCCATATTATCCTGGCTCCCGGACCGACCGTGTCATGTATGCGTTCTGCGACCTTCTGGGCCTCGCTAACGCTCATGCTCGATCCTCCAGTAACGTTCACCAAGACACCTTTGGCCTTTGCTATGTTCATCGTCAAGAGCGGCGAGTTGAGGGCCTCGTTCACCGCTTCATCCGCCCGCTGGTCGCTGTCGCTCTCCCCGAAGCCTATCATGGACAACCCAGCATCCTTCATTATCGTCCTCATGTCGTTGAAGTCAAGATTCACCAGGCCCGGTTTTGTCAATACCTCTGTCAGACCGGATATGGACATGGACATCACCTCATCCGCGAGCCTGAACGCCTGGATCAGAGGCAGTTTAGGGGCGATCTCCAATATCTTCTCGTTTGGGATCACTACGGTCGTGTCCGCCGCCATCTGTAGTCGTTGAAGGCCTCTCATGGCATTCTCCATTCTCATCTTCCCTTCAGCCTTGAACGGCAAGGTCGCAAATGCAACCGTCAACGCCCCCTGCTCCTTGGCCAATCGTGCGATGTACGGGGCGGCACCTGTTCCCGTCCCTCCTCCCAAGCCGCAGGCGACGAATACCATGTTCGCCCCTCCGACCCTCTCCTTTATCTTATCCTGGACCTCACGGGCCGCTTCCTCGCCCACCTGTGGGAGGGCGCCAGTGCCCAGGCCGCGGGTGACCCTGGGGCCCAACAACAGCTTCTTCGGACCGTTTACGGTCAAAAGGTGCTGGGCATCGGTGTTGGCCGCGTAAACATCCGCCCCAGATATCCCCTTCTCAGTTATTCTGCTCACGGTGTTGCAGCCTCCGCCTCCACAGCCGAATATCTTGATGTTAGCCTTCAAGCCCTTCAACATTTCTGCAAGCTCTGCATCGACACCCTGGTCACCAACGTAATTCGTTCCTCCCTTATTCTGGAGCACATTTTCCAATAGTCCCTTCATAGTCTTTCAACTCCTTATTATCAATACTAGTTTCTCACGCTTGTTCAGCGAGTGCATCCCTATCGACCAGCTGTATGTATATACAGATATATATAGATATGTACAATAGGGCGGATAAGGGCGAGGGGCTAGGAGGGGATGATCGGAGTAGGGGATAGGGCGGATGAGGGGGCAGTGAGTATGGCGGGGCAAAGAAGGAAAAGGCAAGTGAGGCAAAGAAGTGGAGGAGAGAAGGCAGAGGCACACGGCGATAACGTTTTAACCCCTGATGCTTTGAGGCCACAGAGGTGCCTCCATGGAGGAAAAGAAGGCATATGATACCGTCTCTTCAGAATCCAGATGGCAAAAGTTCTGGAAGGATGAGGAGATATACCGTTTCGACTTCGAGGATAAGGAGCGGAAGCCCTTTTCCATCGACAACCCCCCACGATACGCCTCTGGCGTTCTGCACGTGGGACACGCTGTCAACTATAGCCAGATCGATTTTGTCGCCCGTTACAAGAGGATGCGTGGGTACAACGTCTTCTTTCCATTGTGCTTCGATACCAACGGCACCCCCATCGAGGTCAAGGTGGAGAAAAAACACGGCATCACCCTGGACCAGATAGATAGGCACGAGTTCATCAAACTGTGCAGGGAGTTCGCCAACAGCTATATCGAGGAGATGACCCACCAGTTCGAGGCTCTTGGGGAGAGCATGGACTCCACATTATATTATCAGACGGACGCGGAATACTATCGCAGGGTCACCCAGATCAGTTTCGTCAAACTCTTTAAAAAAGGGCTCATATACAAAGGGGAGTTCCCGGTGAACTGGTGTCCCCGATGCGGGACCTCCATAGCCGAGGCGGAGGTGGAATACCAGGCCCGAACCACCAAACTCAACTACATCCAGTTCAAGGAGAAAGAGACAGGGAAGGAGATCACGATAGCCACCACTCGCCCCGAGCTTCTCTGCACCTGCCAGATGGTGGCGGTCCATCCCGATGATACGGAAAAGGCTAGCCTCGTGGGTAAGGAGCTCATCACCCCCATCTTCGACCGGGCCATCCCCGTGCAGGCAGACGATCTTGTAGACCCGGACTTCGGCACTGGCGTTGTCATGGTATGCACCATCGGGGACAAGGATGACCTGGAGTGGGTCCACAGATACGATCTTCCCATAGAGATGGGAATAGATAAGAAGGGAATGATGACCGAACTGGCAGGGGAGCATGAGGGGCTATCCATAACCGATGCCAGACAAAGGACGATAGAGGATCTGAAAGAGAAGGGGCTGCTCATAAAGCAGGAGCCCCTGGAGCAGAATGTGGGCGCCTGTTGGAGGTGCCAAACTCCCATCGAATTCCTCCAGGTCCCTCAGTGGTTCTTGAAGACAGTGGATTTCAAGGAGGAGATAATGCGGAGGGCCGAGGAGGTCCAGTGGTATCCTGAATACATGAAGATACGTTTGGAGAACTGGACCGAGAGTCTGGCATGGGACTGGCCCATAAGCCGGAAACGATATTTCGCCACCCCGCTCCCCATGTGGGAGTGCACAGAGTGCGAACACGTCATACTGGCCGAGGAAGAGCAGTGCTATGTGGACCCCACCCTGGACGCACCTCCGACCGACAAATGCCCGAAGTGCGGAGGAGAGATGAAGGGCTGCACGGACGTGTTCGATACATGGATGGACTCCTCCATAAGCGCGTTGTACATATCATATTGGCAGAGGGACGAGGAGCTGTTCAACCGCCTCTACCCAACCTCTCTGCGCCCACAGGCCCAGGACATAATCAGGACATGGGCGTTCTACACCATACTCAGAAGCCATCTGTTGATGGATATGAAGCCCTGGGACCAGATAATGATAGGCGCCTATATCCTGTCCCCGGACGGCACCCCCATGCATGCTAGCAAGGGAAACACCGTCGATCCCATGGAGGTGTTGGAGGAATATGGGGCAGACCCCATACGATACTATGCTGCTAGCTGTGGCCTGGGAGAGGACAGTCCTCTCCGTTACAAGGACCTGATACGGGGTAAGAAGCTCGTGACGAAATTTTGGAACGTGGCCCGCTTCACA
Source organism: Thermoplasmata archaeon (assembly GCA_030673205.1). Classification (GTDB taxonomy): domain Archaea; phylum Thermoplasmatota; class Thermoplasmata; order JAGHBH01; family JAGHBH01; genus DAOVJP01. The sequence continues at coordinate 565 of DAOVJP010000050.1, read as the reverse complement.
TCTGGCATGGTGGACATGACCAAGGCCCCACCGGCCCCACCATCTTCCCTTAGAACAGTGGACAAGTGGATATTGACACGCTACTCCAAACTGGTGGAGGAGACCACCCAAGCCATGGAAGAGTTCGGGTTCGACCGTGCCGTCCGAGGCATAGAACAATTCATCTGGCACGAGCTGGCGGACCACTACATAGAGATGGTGAAACACCGCGGAGGCAAGAGCGATGAGGCGCTCCACTACACCCTCTGCACCATAGTTCTGGGAGTGACAAAGTTGTTAGCCCCCATAATGCCCCATGTGTCAGAGGACATATACCAAGGACATTTCAGATCCGTAGAGGGAAACAAGAGCGTGCATCTGAGCCCTTGGCCCCAGCAGCCTGGTATCTGGGCAGAGGAGGCAAATGCGGGGGAGGTCATACGGGATGTGATAGCCGCCGTGAGGAACTGGAAATCGGAGAGGGGGATAGCGCTCAACGCCCCCCTACCTTGGGTGGGCATCGTTCTTCCCTCTGAAATAGAGGGGATCGAGGAAGAGGACATCATCGGAACGGTGAAGACCTCCG
>DAOVJP010000235.1 GCA_030673205.1 Thermoplasmata archaeon | reverse complement strand
GACAACGGATTGACAAGGCCGTATACCTTGCCGTGCAAGCTTCGTTCCCCTTTCTTCCTCTTGCCATCCCAGTGCGGAGAGACCACCACCGACCTGCTGAACGCGATAAGCCCTCCGTCAGGACTCCACACCAGCTTTCCAACATCTCCCTCTCCCTCTGTTATGTGCCGTGCCTCTCCCCCCTCAAAGGGTAAGAGCCATATCTGCTCCCCTCCGCCCCTATTAGATACGAAGGCCAGGGTCTTTCCGTCCGGGCTCCACGCGAGATTCCTATGATCCTCATGCCCTGGGGTGAGGATCTTATCCTCCCCCGTCTCCAGATCCACCATCCGTATGATGCTGGCAAGACGGTTCTCCTCCGGGCTGTGTCTGGTGGTGACATAGGCCACATACCTCCCACCCGGATGTACGGTCGGATAGGAAACTCGATCTACGGCCATGAGATCCTTGAACGTTATTGGCTTCTTCGAAGACATGCACACTCCCAGGGGCGTATAGTGGAATGGGATAAAAAGGGTTGGGATGGAGAGTATTGGTGTGCTGGTGGGGCGCGAACGTGTTGTTTATGCGCTCAGTTTACCTGGCCGCTTTGCTGCGTCTATGGGCTTGCAGGGTTTCGGATGTAGTGCGTGGGAGTGGGAGAAGGTATCGAGGGGGGAAAAGCGCTAGTTCAGGCCAATTGTGTGATGAAGCCATTATTGGAACCAAAATAGAACATAATTGTAGAATTGACCTGAGCCTTTCCATAGGGCTCACCTAGGATATAGAACCAGTCTAGAACCCCTACTAAATTGTCCTCGTTCACATCGTGAAAGATCACTGTATCTTGCTCTGTTATTGGAGTTCTATTCATAATAACAAACTCTGTCGACGTTCCCAAGTCCTGAACTATTTTGACTTCTAACTCCCACGGAAATGTATTAGTTCCCGGGTTGCCAAGGAGTTCAATTGTCCAATTGGAGCCTCCCGTCGAACAGTCTCTTTGTGGCTCATCCCATTCTATAGAAGGTGTCACAGATCCAATTTGAGCGGGAGATGGAGTCAAAATGTGCCCAAGGTACAAGAGAAGGACTATCATAACCGCCCCCAACGCACCTAAGAGAGCTATCATTTTCGTTTTGCTTTCTATTCTAGTCGCTCTAATAGGCCATATTTCTGTTCTCATCCCGGGGAGAACCAGGGCTGTTGTGCTCTTCCGCTGGCTCTTCGGGGCTTCCTTCCCCGTGCTCTCCATGCTCTTCCGCTGGCTTTTCATCTTCTCTTCCTCTTCTATTATGATCCACCTGGCCGTGGGTGTTGATCACATAGTTTACTGGCTTATTTGATCGTTTCGAGTGCTTGTCGTGGTTTACTGATCTCTATCTGGCGATATGTGTGCAAGGTCAGTAGGTCCTTGTCTCCGGTTACGATAATGTCGCATTTAGTGGCTATGTCTGCTGCGAGTACGTGTCTATCGTGTTTGTCCCGTACTTCTGTGATGCCGTCTATTTGTGCCATATATTCTTGTTTGGGAACCACGCGCAGTTTTAGAATGTCGAAGACCTCTTTGGTAAGGTTTATGTGGTCCGGGAATTTTCTTACCATCACTCTGGTTATTTCGTCTATTACGTGTTCTGAGGTGATGAACTCATCTTCTTTGGAGAGCATGCTACTGTAGAGTAGTTTGAACTCGTTCCCTTTGAACACTATTCCGGAGATGAACACGTTTGCGTCAATGAACAATCTCACTCGGCCCACGTCTCCTTCTTGGCCTCCTCCAATGCTAGGAGCAATTCCTTCCGTGTGATGTTCTTCCTTTTTGCTTCCTCACCAAGAATTCTGTTGATCTCTTTCATCCTGACCTCGGCCTTTTTCATCAGGACGTAATCTCCGATTTGCTCGACAAGCAAGAATGAGTCCTCTCCGATCCCGATGGCTTTTCGTATCTTTATCGGCAGGGTTATCTGGCCTTTCGAGGTAACTTTGACAACTTCCGTCATATTCTTCCCTCAACATATTGTAAGGAATCCTTACCATATATATGTTTCTCATATCCGTTCTAGATCCCTTCCTCTCTCCTGTTCCTCATAGTACCAAAGAGTGTACGGGGGGCGCGGTTATTTATCCCCTCCCACCCTCTCCTCTTCCATGACCAGCAAACAGCCCATGACAGCGGAAAAGGCCAGGGATCTCTTTCCCTGCTTCCCGGTGGCCCTCGTGACGGCTGGGGACAACGTGGCCAGCTTCGGACTCATGCACGTGTTCTCCTTTAAACCCCCCATTATCGGCATAGGGGTAAGGCGCACCCGGTACACCTATGAGATGATCGAGAAGAACAAGGATTTCGGCATCAACCTCCCCGGCAAGGACCTCGTGGAGGCGGTGAACATCTGCGGTCGCAAGAGCGGACGGGATGTGGACAAGTTCCAGTTGGCGGGGTTGACGAGGATGGCCCCGTCCGAGATAAACAGCGTTCTGGTCGAGGAATGTCCCATGAACATAGAGTGCAAGCTCCATCGCAAGATCGAGATGCCCGAGGCCTCCCACGACTGGCTACTGGGGGAGATCGTGACCGCCCACAAGAACGAAGGAGCGGTGCCGGAGGATGCGCTGCTCTACTGGAACCAGATGTACAGGCTCATCGGGGATGCGGTGGGGAAGAGGGAATAAAATCCTCGCAAGCCATATCCTTTTAAGCCCCTGTTCCATCCCTCCCACGAGGCGAATATCATGGACTGGGGAATGCAGAACAGGCTATCGAAGATAATTCAAAAGGATGGAAAGACGGTCATGCTTGCCGTGGACCACGGCTACTTCATGGGCCCCACAACGGGTCTGGAGAACATCAAGGATACTGTGGGTCCGCTGCTGAGATATGCGGACACGCTCATGCTGACCCGGGGGGCATTGCGCAATTATATCGACCCTTCCATAAAAGTGCCCATAGTGCTTCGGGTCTCCGGGGGCACCAGCATATTGAACGAGAATCTATTGCACGAGGGCATCATCTGCGGCATGGAGGATGCCATACGGTTGAACGTGGCCGGCGTTGCTTTTTCCATAATGGTGGGGGCGAAGTTCGAGCGCGACACCCTGCTGGCATACACTGATGTCATAGACGAGGCAACGGCATACGGCATACCCACCATAGCCGTCACCGCCGTGGGCAAGACCATGGTGCGCGACGCCCGCTACATGGGCCTGGCAAGCAGGATAGCGGCGGAGATCGGCGCCACCATAGTCAAGACCTATTTTGTGAAGGGCTTCGAGAAGGTTG
>DAOVJP010000296.1 GCA_030673205.1 Thermoplasmata archaeon | reverse complement strand
TATGTCAGCCCCTACGACGAGTTCTTGTCGAACCCGGCAATGCAGGCTTTCATCGGAGAAGAAAGCCCCAGCCTGTACACTCTCGAGGGTTTCGTTTCCATGGAGTTCATGTCCTGGATACCTCTCATGGGCGTGCTCTACATATCATATCTGGTCGCGGGAGCGGTGGCCAAGGATGTAGAGGACAAGACCCTCGATCCCATCCTGGCAACTCCCGTGAGCAGGGAACGGTACTTCTTTGAGAAATATATCACATACACCGCGGCATCGCTGGTCCTTATGCTGGCAGGGTTCATCGGACTCTACGGTGGAGCCATAGCCATAGGGGAACCTGGCCATTGGGCGATACCTGGAGTGTTCGCCGTCTTCCCACTGTTCCTCGTTACCCAATCCTTTGCTTTCCTTGCTTCGGTGGTCTTCAACGACCCAAAACGCGCCATGGGAGCGAGCTTCCTAATGGTCATGATAAGCTACATCATACACCTGGGGAGCGGTATGAACACCAGCATCGCCAAAGTGAAGGGCTGGAGCATGTTCACGTACTACGATTACAACAAGATACTCCTCCATGAGAAGATGATCGTTGGAGACGCCGCGATCTTGGTGATCGTGTCCGTGGTACTGGTGATAGTTGCTCTCTACCTGTTCAACAGGAAGGACATACCCGCATAGGTCTATATCTGGAGCGACATGCGGCACATCTATCCCTTCACAACGCCCATGGGCCGCATACGGGCCACCATCTTGGATATCCCGGCGCCGTGAGCGATCCTTACCACGTTGTTCACATCCTTGTACGCCTGGGGAGCTTCCTCCGCCACCACGCGTTTGCTCTGGGCCCGGACGTAGATGTTCTTCTGACCCAGCTCCTTTATCACCCCATCACCCTGGAACATCCTGGTGGCTTGTTTGCGGCTCATCACTCTGCCAGCACCATGACATGTGGAGCCAAAGCTTTCTTCCATGGCCTGTTGGGTTCCGGCCAATAGGTAACTGGCCGTTCCCATGTCCCCCGGTATGAGCACCGGTTGGCCGTGGTCCTTGTGATCCGTGGGAATGTCACTGTGGTCGGGTCCGAAGGCGCGGGTCGCGCCCTTCCTGTGCACCACCAACTTTCTTCGTTGGCCCTCAACGAGGTGCTCCTCTTTCTTGGCTATGTTGTGGGCGACATCATATACCAGGTCCATCTCCAGTTCTTCCGGACTCTGGCCCAATACCTGTTTGAACGATTCTCGGACCCAGTGCATTATCATCTGTCGGTTTGTCCAGGCATAGTTCGCGGCGGAGGCCATGGCTCCGAAGTATGCCCGTGCCTCGGGGCTGTCCACGGGGGCACAGGCCAACTGCTTATCCGGCAGTTCGATATCATATCTCCTCACCGCCTCCTCCATGGTGCGGAGGTGATCGCTGCAGACCTGATAGCCCAGTCCTCTGGACCCGGTGTGTATCATGATCACTATCTGGTCCTCATGCTCGATCCCCATGGCCTTGGCCGCCTTCGGTTCGAATATCTCGTCCACGGCCTGTATCTCCAGAAAATGGTTCCCCGCTCCGAGGCTGCCCAACTGCGGCATCCCCCGGGTCTTGGCCTTCTGGCTCACCTGGGTGTGGTCCGCCTCCTTCATGCACCCGTTCTCCTCCATATGCAGCAGATCTTTGTCCCATCCATATCCATTCTCCACCGCCCATCTGGCGCCCATGACCAAGACCTTCTCGACCTCCTTCTGGCTTACCCTCACCTTTCCGCTGGAGCCAATGCCCGAGGGGACGTTCGTGAAGAGAGAGTCCACCAGTTCGTGGACCTTGTCCTTGATGCCTTCCGCCGAGAGGTTGGTCCTTACCAGGCGCACGCCGCAGTTTATGTCGAACCCTACGCCGCCTGGCGATATCACACCCTGGTCTCCGTCCGTGGCGGCCACACCGCCTATGGGAAACCCGTATCCCCAGTGTATGTCCGGCATGGCCATGGAACTCCCGACGATGCCTGGTAATGTGGTCACGTTAGCCACCTGTTCCAAGGCGTTATCGTTCCTCACCTGCTCCATCATCTCTTCGTCAGCGAATATGAGGCCGGAGGTCCTCATGTGGAGACGGCCGCTCTCCCCCTTGTATTCCTCCGGTATCCTCCAGCGATAGGTGTCCACCTGCTCGATCTTGCCGTTCCAGGTCATGGTTCTCGCTCGTGTAAGATGACAACGATACTTAACATTGGTGGAGAAGAGGGAGCGGGGAGAAGCGTTTTTATATCCCCTAAAGGTTGGGCGGGAACGCCCATGGCGGACAGGTGCTGAGATGAACGACAAGATGGTTTTGGCAGGTCTTGCTGGCCTCTTGGTGGTCCTGCTCGTGACCGGGAGTTTCTTCTGGGAAGAGCCGGGAGAAAAGGAGCTGCAGCGCTTCGAAGAGACGCGGGACCTGATGGACACCTATGTGACCATCATCGTGTACGCCGAGAACAGAGGAACGGCGGAAACGGCAATGGACGCCGCGTATGAGAGTATGGAAGAGACCATAGCCATCGCGAACCGTTTCGACCCTTCCTCAGAGATCTCTCGATTGAACACGAACGGCACACTGGAGAACGCCTCCTCGGAGTTGGTGGAGATG
>DAOVJP010000180.1 GCA_030673205.1 Thermoplasmata archaeon | reverse complement strand
CGCCCTCCTACGCCCCCTTCTTCTTGAACCAGATGACCACCGCAGCCGCTGCGACCATACCTGCGGCTGCCGCCCCTCCCCACAGGTACCAGGGTGACGAGAGAGCGGAGACACTGCTCTCTTCTCCTCCCTCTGGTCCACTGTCCTCCCAATCCCATAGGAATACCTCCTCATAATACCCGGCCACAGCCTGGCTGTATATCAACACGCCCATCTCCCTGTTCTTCAGTGCAGAGTTGGCGTTCCAGTTCATGCTGGACACGAGGACCACGTTGTGATCCACGACCATTCCTTTCGTGTGCACCTTATCCACATCCATGTCCCATAGGTCGGCCAGCCTCGCCTCCAATGGCAGGGCTCCGTTCGCCGCCATGTCGTTGAGCCAGAGCATGACATCATGGTTATCCACCTCTCCCCCTTTTCCATCTGTGTACCTGGAATCGAGGAGTATACGAACATCCACGCCCCGTCTGGCCGCGTCCAAAAGGGCCTCCGCATAGGGGTTGATAATCTCCTGGCCGCAGAGGTTCCAATGAACATTGAGGTCCAACAGCTCTACGTAGATGCAGAGGGAAGCGTTGTTTATGATGCCTAACACTCCCTTCTCTTTCAGGTTGTCTTCGGGGCCTATCACCAAGCGCGCCCTGCAACCCTCTTCCAATACCATAGGAGGGAAAGCCACGTGTCTCCGGGACGAACTGGTCTGCTCGGGAGAGAACCAATCCGGCGGGGACACATATACACCCTCACCGAAGGCCACAACATCCCCCACCCCCTCCCAATCGGACTGAAATATCACCCCCAGTTCCGTGCATAGAGAAGAGGAACGGAGGACCAGCCCCCACCCCCTATTCCCTCGTTCTCCCTCCTCCGGCAGTCCCGTGGGCTTCCAGTTCTCCGTACCCAATACCATTCTCTTCCCATCCGCTATGGCATATTTCGCATGGTCGAAGCGATACCTTTCGTTCCTCGAGCCAACGGTGCCGTCAGGGGCGATGAAACGCACCTCTCCATCCGCCGATTCTATTCTGGATGCGGCCTCCAGTTCGATGTATGCCTCCAGATGTGCGCTCGTTGCTTCCTCTTCCGGCACGCTCGTCCAGTTCCAGCTCACCGGCCCGCCCTCCAGCAACATTCGCACTGCCACCCCCCGTTCACATGCCTCCACAAGGGCATCTATGAGCTTCTGTTGAGTGAGCTCGTATAGATTGACATCGAGCGTGCCTACGGCCTCATTTACAACATCTAGGACCGGGGCTACGCCGCCATCCGGGGAGACAAAACACACCAGCCCGTCCACCTGATGCTCCTCTCCCTCAAAGCACGTGGCACCGACCATGGTGTTGTACAGCGGGGGCCAGTCCGCAGAGGTGTTGGTGTCCCCTCTCCTGTGCACCACCGCCCCCCATCCCGGCTTGGGTACCGGGGGGCTAGTCCAACCCTCTCCTTCCGGCGTCGCATCGCCATACCAGACCACATCCGCCATTCGGCCCCAGGGATCGAAGAGGAAAAGCCCTTCCTTATCGTCGCTCAATATTATCTCTCCCTTCTCGGGAACCATGTCCGGCAAGGCCCCTGTCTCAAGCTCGTAGCAGGTGGCGTTGGATGCTATGACCCCCTCCTCCCCCTGTTCCAACATATACGCTGGTAGATGCCAACATCCCTCGCCATCGGAGATGCGCCATCCTTCCAATGATAGCGAAGGGCCGTTGTTCACCAATGACACATATTCCCATCTGGAAACACATACGGGTAAGAAGGAGGAGAAGAGCACACTCGCCACCGGCTCCATGGGTGCGAGTTCGTTGGATGTACCTGGACTCTGATCCACAGGAGAATACCACTGTCCTCCGTCGGGCAGCCGGGAGAAGGGGATGCCGGGGTCGGCGAACCGGTATTGATACTCGTCCACCACCTCGTTGTCCTGGTCCAAGAGGCGCACGCTATCCCCGTCGTTGTTCAGTCCGATGCCTGTCTGGCTCTTCAAGAGAACGAGATACTCCCCCGGGCCTATGGACATGCCTTTCAAGGAAAAAGGCTGTGCGCCTCCCCCTTCTATGTCGTCCAATGCCCAGCCGTCCATGACCACTGTCTCAGAGGCAGGATTGTACAATTCGATATATTCCTCCTGCGCCCCTTCCATGCCGTCCATCGGCCAGGCGAGGAACTCGTTTATGATGACCATCGCCTCCTGCCCTTCGCCAGCCAGATACGAGGGCGGAATGATGGAGGACAGCAGCATCCACGCTAACATTATCACTATCACACTGCGTTTCCCCGAAAGCATGTTATCCCAGGAGGGGAAAGACGCGAGGGACGAAAAGATTTTCTGTTGCCATATTCCATAGATTTCCTCAGATAGAAGGATATATAAAGGAAAAAAAGATAGTTACCGCCGGTGATCTTCATGAAAAGGACGGCGCTTTGGGCAGGATTATTGATATTGATGGCATCGCTCAGCATGGGCATGAGCATGAACGCAGCGGCAGAGACATATACCGGAAGCATAGTGCTCATGGACGGGAATGATGTGGAGCAGAACTATTTCGAGCCCTCTGAATACATCTATTTCGAGCTGGAGGCGGAGGAGAATGGTGCACCACTCCAGCAGAAGACAGTGAATGTCAGGATAGTGGGGGATACCGAGGGAGAACAACACACCTCCTCCTATATGACCGATGACTACGGACGGACCACAGGATATTGGTGGGCTACGAATGGCAACCCCCACCCGTTGGACACCTACACCATCACCCTCAACTACACGAATTTGACGGGCACGACGACCCTGGCCACTGAGACCTTCCGCGTATACAACCCCATACCCAACTCCGTGGAGATCGAGACCAGGGACGATACAGATACGGTACGGGAGTATTTCTCCGACGACCAATCGGTGCAGGTGCACATCACGGTGACGGACCAACATGGGAACCCGTTCGACGGGGTGGTATATTATGACGCGATACATGAGGAGGACCAGTTCAGATACCACGTTTATCTTGACACGGACCAGGATGGTGAGGACGTGTTCTATATCTATCCCTACAACTACTATTGGGATGATTCGGACCCCACGATATACGGCGAGTATCTCATTAACATCACGGATGACAACTATGACACCATCGGGGACGCCACGTTCCATGTGGTATCGCTGGACATAGAGATAACTCCCCAGAAGGGCGTCTACACCCCCGGAGAGGAGATAGACCTCCACGTCTCCACCACGATGATGGGATCCTACACCATCAACATAACCAACAAGACCGGCATCCAACTATCCGGCGCCTCCTGGAACGCAAAATCCGGGACCACAGATTGGCGGAAGACATACACCCTTCCCTCCAACGCCGCCGATGGCCTCTACAGTGTTGCGGTCTGGCAGGGAGGCGTGCGGCTGAGCGAGGAACACTTGATGCTCCAGAAGTTCAGCATATACGCCGGTATGGATCGGGATGAATACCTACCAGGACAGCGGGCTACACTGTATTTCACGGCGGTGGACAACCACCTCGGAGCCCCCATAGACGTGGACATATCCGTGGAACTGCGCTATCGGGACACGGACCAACAGACCATCACAAAGGACATCGATGATGCCGAGGGTTCTTCAGGAACCGTGTCCTTCACCGTTCCCAAGGATGCTGCCACCAGCGGAGGATGGACACATCGACTAGAGATCACGGGAGACGATAACAACGGGCACACCACAGAGACCAGTATCAATCTGAGAATATCCGACCTGCGTGTGACAGCGTCCACCGATGCCGCCGTCTACAGGCCGGGGGACCGCGTGTATGTTACCATAACCTCCTCTACTTCGAATTGGGGGAGCTCCATACCGGGGGTATCCCTCGACGTGGAGGTACTGATGGACGACGATAGGGTCGGAGAGCGATGGAGCGGTGATGTGGACGAGAACGGAGAGGCTTCCTTCTTCTACTACATTCCAGAGGATGCGGATGACGCAGATCATATCATAAATGTCACCGGAGAGCTCAACGCGAACGGCGACCAGACGGACAACTCCCAGCAGGCGTTCGAGGTGGACGGCACCCCCCGGTTCGCTCTCTATCTGTACCCCCAGGCAGCGCGGGTGTTGGCCGGAGAGACCGTGACCGTGGCATATGAGCTCAAGAGCGATGGGGAGGACGCAGAGG
>DAOVJP010000035.1 GCA_030673205.1 Thermoplasmata archaeon | reverse complement strand
CCCATATCATCCGTTATGGTGGCCGTTACGACATAGGGGCCAGCGGATGGTGTGTCCGTATAAGGAATGTGTACTATGACCGGTGCTCCCGTGTCCTCGTCGACCAGGAACGTGTGATATGGGGCGTCCTTCGGGTCTTTATCGATGTTGCCATCCCCGTCCGTGACCTTGATGTAATAGTATACGGTGGTTCCCCAGCTTTGGCCAGGTATATTTGCACTGTACTCGTCCCCCCCGATATTGGCCATCGCCTCGGGAGTGAAGCTCACGCCGTCTGTGCTCCAGTACAATATCTGTGACACGAGGTTGTTGTCGATTATTGTGGCTGTTGCTGTGTAGTCCGATGTGCTTTCTGTACTAGGCAGAGGGGTGTGGGTTATCTCTGGCTTTTGGAGCGATGGGTCAAGCCATGAGAGTATTCTCATCATCAAGTGGTCTCTATTATCCTGGCCATCCTCCGTGCCTTCAAAGTATCGGAATCCTATGTAGACCACTTTGTACACGGCCGTGTCTACCTTTATGGCTCCCACCTTCGCGCCGATATCGTATGTGAATATGCTGCTGGCTGCGCCGTCGTACGGGGCTATCTCCTCCGGCCATAGGCCCGAGCCAGAGGGAATATCATAATCCACCATCCCATCGGTTATCGGATCCCCGGGAACTCCAGTGACCCGTGTGCCTCCCGAGTCAGTCGCTATATAATGTGCGTGGAGGGTGCTATTATACCAATCAAGCCAGCCCACTATCTCTGCCCCACTCCCTATGTCCTGGCCGTTGATGTAGAGGTTGCCGCCGTTGCTCAAGAAGGTGGTGATGTTCGGCCGTGCGTACTGGTCCGGTCCTCCAGAGCCCTGCACCCATATCACATTCGCATAGGAGCACATGTCATAGGTCTCTTCCGTACTGGCGACATCATATGGCAGGCCTATGCTGTCCAGTGTGGCGGTGTAATTGGTTATATTACCCAAGGCGTCCACCACGAGCAGCGGCAGTATTTCTACTATAGTGAACTGGTTGGTGGTTATCGGAGCCCAGAGTGGGTGATATCCGGTGTTCGGTACGCTGGACGTGTCCGTTGCGCTGATATAATAGTATACGGTGGTGCCCACGACCTTCTGGCCGGGTATGTAGGCACTGAACTCGTTCCCCCCTATGTCCGTCATCGGTATGCTCGCATAGTCCGGCCCGCCGTCGATGTTGTAATGGACGAATATCTGGTTGGTATCCAGTTCCATGTTGTCCGTTATCGTTGCCACTACGTGATAGGCGTTGGTGCTGAGTGTGTCGGTGAGTGGTGTGTGCTCTATGATCGGGGGGTCGGCGTCCACACCCACGTAGAAGGTGTGGTTGACGGCAGGAGCGCCATCGGGGTGGGTCGCATCGAACCCGGCCGTGTTGGTGGCCTCTATGTAATAGTAGGCCGTCGTACCGGATATCTGCGCTGGAATATCGGCAGTGTAATCATCCCCGCTTATGAGGGACATGGTCACGGGCGTATAGCTCACTCCATCGGTGCTCCAATACATGATCTTGGTGTCCAGATCGTTGTCGGTTATATTCGCCACCACAGGATATGGGTTCGATGTGTCCTCTGTGTCCACCAATGGCGTGTGGATTATGGTGGGCACCAAGAGATCCGGGTTGAGCCATGTCAATATCCTCTCCATGAGAAGGTCCTTGCCTGCCTGTGGCTCCCAATAGTGCTCAAAGTACTGGCCTGAGATATAGACCACTTTGTATGTGCCAGTGTCCGCTTTTATCCCGGCAACGTCCGCACTTCCATCAAATGTGAAGATGGAGCTGGCCGTAGCATCGTACGGGGCGATGACATTGGCCCAATTCCAGTTCAGCTCGAGATCGTTCATTCCATCGGTTATCGGGTCTCCTGGAACCCCATCGATGAATTCATTAACGGCGCTAGAATCTATATGATCGGCGTGGAGGTAGTCAGCATAGAACCCGGGGGATTCGCCGACACCAACAGTGCCTAGGTCATCTCCCAGATCCTCACCGTTGATGTACAGGTTTCCTCCTCCATCCATGAAGGCAGTTAGGTTGGCCCGTTCTTCAGCGTCCGGGGGGTCATCATCCTCTATCCAGATGACGTTCTGGTATTCTGAGAGGATGTGGGATACCGATGACCCGAGAGAATAGGATATGCCAAGATTGTCCAGGGCTGTGGTGTAATTACCTATCGTTCCTATGTCCGCCGCGTCCACCACGAGCAATGGGAGTTTGGTCACTATGTCGAACGAGTGATTGGTGGCTGGCGCCCCCGCAGGGTGGACACCCATGTTATGCGCGACGGATGTGTCCTTTGCGCTGATATAATAGTATATCGTGGTCCCTATGGGCTGGCCAGGGATGCTAGCACGGTACTCGTCCCCTCCTGTGTTGGTGATCGGAATAGGCGTGTATACCGCGCCGCCATTCATATTGTAATGAACGAATACCTGGGTGGCGTCCAGTTCTATGTTGTCCGTTACCGTTGCCACTATTGGATACGGGTTGGAGCCAACGGAGTCCGGACGGGGCGTGTGAACTATGACTGGCGCCTCCGTGTCCTCATCGACCAGGAAGGCGTGTGCGCTGACGGGGGCGTCACTGGGATCGGTGACAACATTGGAGTCGCCGTCCGTGGCCCTGATGTAATAGGAGACCGTGGTACCCCATGCCTGTCCATCGATGTTGGCGCTGTAATTATCCCCCACACCAACTACCATGGGCACGACATGATCAAAACTCGTGCCATCAGTACACCAGTAGAGGGTGGTGGTGGCCAGGCTGTCGTCGGTGATCTCCGCGGTGACCGTGTAATCGGATGTGCTATGCGTATCTCCCAGAGGTGTGTGCGTTATTATCGGCACGGCGCCGGCTGGGTTGAGCCAATAGAGTATCTTCTGCATCAGGTCGTCCTTGTTAGCCTGGGCGTCGCCACTTTCAAAGTATCGATAGGCAATGTAGACCGTCTTGTATGTGCCTGTGTCCGCCCTGATGGCCGCAGGGGTGCCTGGGGCGCCATCCACATAGGTGAACATCACATCCGCATCCGGATCCGCAACAGGTATGTGCATAAGCTCTGGCCACGAACTGGTTATCGGGAGTCCGGACATCCCATCGGTAATGGGGTCGCCCGAGACTCCATTTGCAAGGGTAGCACCCGAATCGTCATCGTCATAGGCAGCATGGAGGTACGTGTTGTACCACAGAGTCGCAGTGACATTATTGCGGAACTGGTATCCTATGTCCTCACCATTGATGTACAGGTTGCCGCCAGCGTTCAGGAATGCGGTGATGTTGTCCTGTTCCCCGTAATCATCAGTGTGATCCGGTGCGCCGCCCCTCTCCACCCATATCACGGTGTTATATCCATCAAGTGAAGATGCCTCGTCGCCAAGATCATATGTCTGACCGATGCTGTCAAGGGTGGCGATATATGGGTTTATGAACCCTACGTTATCTGACGCGTCCACCAGTAGCAGGGGCAGCGCATTCACCACATCAAAGGTGTAATTGATCGCTGGCGCTCCAAAAGGATCGAAACCCGTGTTCGGCGAGTTGGCGGTGTCCTTTGCGCTGATATAATAGCATACCGTGGTACCTAATATCTGGCCAGGTATGTCGGCGCTGTAAACGTCCCCCCCAACATTGGTCATCGATGCTGAGAGATAGTTCGCCCCTCCATCTGTGCTGTAATGCACATAAAGCTCGTTGGTGTCCAGTTCCATGTTGTCCGTTATCGTGGCCGTCACCGGATAGGGGTCGGTGTTTGGCGTGTCCACTAGAGGGGTGTGGTCCTCTATGACCGGGGGGGTGGCATCCACGCCCACGTAGAAGGTGTGGTTGTCAACAGGGGCGCCATCCGGGTGCGTCGAATCATATCCGAATGTGTTGGTCGCCTCTACATAGTAGTATACGGTGGTGCCTGCTGTTTGAGCGGGGATGTTGCCGCTATACTCGTCCCCCCCAATATCGGACATGGATACGGGAGTATAGCTCACACCATCGGTACTCCAAAATACTTCAGGAACGCTCAGATCATCGCCTAATATCGTCGCTACTACGGGGTACGGGTTCGCAGTATCCTCCGTGTCCATCAACGGCGTATGGGTTATGACCGGCATGATGAGGAATATATCGAGCCATGCCAGTATCCTCTCCATCAACAGGTCCTTGTTGGCCTGACCGTCCGGACCCTCGAAATACTGGCCCGAGATATAGACCACTTTGTATGTACCCGTATCGGCCTTTAGCCCTGCCAAGATGAAATCGTCATCATATTCGAATATGGCGCTGGCCGTGCTGTCATAAGCTGTGAGAACATCGGGTTCGCTGTCGGTCAATGGAAGGTTGGCCATGCCATCCGTTATCGGGTCTCCTGATATCCCGTCTATCATATCTATCAATGAGTTATCCCTCACGAATCTGGCACGGAGGTTCTCGTGGTACCAGTCCAACCATTGGTATGTGTCTGCTTTCGAGCCTATGTCCTCTCCATTGATGTACATGTTCCCCCCACCGCTCAAGAAAGCGGTTATGTTGACCCGTTCTTCAGCGTCCGGGCCGTCGTTGTCCTCTATCCAGATGACATTGCGATAGAACGAGATGTTGTGGGATACGGATGTGCCGACATCATAGGATAGGCCTATGTTGTCCAGCGCGACGGTGTAGTTGCCTATCAGGCCACTGTTCTCCGCATCCACAATTAGAAGTGAGCGTGTGTCCGTTATCGTGAACTGATGTCTGGTCCCTGGCGCTCCTACAGGGTGGAATCCGGTGTTCTGTGCGGCGGACGTGTCCTCTGCACTGATATAATAGTATATCGTGGTGCCTATGGATTGGCCGGGGATGCTAGCGCTGAATTCGTCCCCCCCTATGTTGGTCATCGGAATAGGCGTGTACACCACCCCGCCGTCAGTGTTATAATGGACGAATATCTGGGCGGAATTCAGTTCTAAGTTGTCCGTTATCGTTGCCACTATAGGGTAGGGAGCGAGGCTGACCGTGTCCAGATGGGGTGAATGGACTATGGTCGGGTCTTCCAGGTCCTCGTCGACAAGGAAGGAGTGGTTGGCCGTCGGAGCTCCCGTCGGGTGGGTGACCGTGTTCACTATCGCATCCGTGTCCACGACCTCGATATAATAGTATACGGTGGTGGGCTGGCTTTGTCCAGGTATGCTTCTGCTGTATGAATCCCCTGCGCCAGGGATCATGGCTAGAGACGCATAGCTCACACCATCCGTGCCCCAATATAGGGTGGCAGTGAATGCGTTATCATCTGTTATATCCGCGGTGACCAGATACGGGGATGTGCTCTCCGTGTTCGGCAGGGGGGTGTGGGTTATCTCCGGCGGAGGGCATGGATCGAACCAATTGATTATCTTCTGCATCAAAACGTCCTTGTTCTCTTGGATGTCCCCATCGCTCGCTTCGAAATACTGACAGGCCATGTATACCGTCTTGTGCGTGCCCGTGTCCGCCCTGACGGCCGCAGGGGTGCCGGGAACGTCTCCGCCCCCATAATTGAACATCACCTCTGCGTCAGGGTCCAATGGCGGTGTGTCGATACGATCGGGCCATCGAACATCCCCATCCGGTCTGAGATCAAGCCCGGCCATCCCATCCGTTATCGGGTCACCAGGGATGCCATCCAGGTGGGTGCCGTTGGAGTCATCCCCATGATATGCCGCATGGAGATAATCCCTATACCATACTGGGGCGGTCAGAGACAACACATATCCTATGTCCTCTCCGTTGATATACAGTTTGCCACCGCCATCCAGATATGAGGATATGTTGTCTCGCTCCGTGGCGTTCGGTGCATCCAGATATTCCACCCATATCACAATATCATATGTGGTGAGGTCGGAGGCTGGTATGCCCATGTCATACGGTTGGCCGATGTTGTTCAGAGTGTTATAGTATGATTGCATTATCCCGCCAGCATCCACCACTAGAACAGACTGGGAAGAAAGGGGTTCTCCTCTTTCAGCTGTCGGTTCGGAGAGAACAGCCTCTTCCATCCGAACCTCGTTCTCTTCCAGCGCCCAGGGGCTGGTAGACCCGCCTGTGACCAGGGGACTGACGCTTGACAAACAGAACAGTAGTACTATACCATAGGCTATTGTTTTTATCATTTTTGTTCCTCCTTTATATCCGCTTTATCTATCGATCTTTCCTTAGAATGCTCTTCTGTGGATAGCTTTGATTCGCTTTCTTCGAGGAAGGACACAAAACACGCCCAATCCCGGGCTTCCTCTGCCTTTCTAACCTTCTCAGGGAGCATAAGCATCACCATAGAGCAAATGACATTTGGAAGCCACCCGATATAAAGGTTCGTTCATTTGTTGAGCGAAAGTTGCGTATCCTATCTCTTTTTCCCGGTATGATGCACAATGGATTCTAGTAAAGATTATTAATGTGGTCGCCGTATCCGCAATGGATGTCGACCGCAGTAGATGATGTGCTTCTTGCTCTCGAGAGGAGAGCATCTTTCAGCGATAAGTTCGCCGTCCCTTTCGAGATAACACAAGAAGGCCTGGCTCAAAAGGTTGGCATAGACAAGAGCCAGGTCTCCCGAATATTGAAACGGCTTGAAGAGTCGGAAATGGTGTACTCCGAAAAGCGGCATGTGGGAGAAAGAAAGCGTAGGATGAATGCATATTTCCTTACTGCAAAAGGGCGGATCGAACTGAAAACGATGAGGGATGAGGGGGTCATAAAGAGATATACGGACTTCGCATCCCAACGGCCAAAGGTCCGACGCTTCTATGGACGAGAAGAGGAGATGGATATCTTTCACGATTGGTTTCGCTCTCCAAGGACCAAGATATTTGTCGTAAAAGGAATGGCAGGCATAGGGAAGACCGTGTTCATCAGCAAGACCATCGACCAGTTCTGCCAGGAAACCAATCTCTTCTGGTACAAGTTCCACGAATGGAGCTCGTTAAGGCCGTTCCTGACACGCTTTGCCGAATTCCTATCAGAAGTGGGGAAGAAGAGCTTGGAGTCCTATCTAGACAACAAAGAAGTAATGGACATCAATGAACTCTCATTCATACTGGAGAAAGATCTGGAGAACATGAACGCCCTCCTGGTCTTCGACGACTACCAAAAACTCCAGAACAAAGATATAAAAAGGATCTTCGGGAGCCTCGTTGAACTCCTACCCCGGACCATAATGACAAAGATGATCGTCATCGGCAGGGACGTGCCGCGCTTCTACTATGACATCAAAGATGTGGCAATACAAAAGACGGTCCAAGAACTCACTCTCTCAGGTCTGGATGAGAACAGCTCCCTACAGTTCTTGAGCACAAAGAGTGTTGATGCGGAAGAATGCAAACGAATATATGACGTGACAAGAGGGCATCCGCTGGCTTTGTCCCTGGTCGAAGGCGGAAAAAGTGTTCATAGATATTCGATGAAGGAATATCTGGAAGAAGAGGTCATGTCCCAACTCTCAACAGAGGAACGTGCCATTCTGGACGTTGCATCCCTATTCAGGGACCCCGCCCCTGCCGCCATATACCTGGAAATTGCAGGAGGATACGTGGAGCGAAACACTCCGGAAGAAAGCAAGAACACCAGCGGCAGCGAGTTGACAGCAGATGCTGGAAGAGATGCAGATAGAAGGCCATGGGGGGAGATAGGGCATAGTGTTATCAGCGGCCTGGTGAAGAAATCATTGATGCACACCGTGGGGGATGACGAGTTTTACGGGGTCCACGACCTGATCAAATCCTTTTGCTCCGGAAGGATGCTGCCATCCAACAGGAAACAGTACCATACGATCATTGCGAATTACTATCTGGAAGAGAAAAATAGATCCTCTCAGAACACCCTTGAGGCTTTGTACCACCTTCTCGAAGCAAACCTTCTCCAAAGGGTCACAGATATCTCATTGGAAAGCGGCAGGGAACTGATATACAAAGGGTATTGGCAGGAGTTCCTTGAAGTGATAGAGCAGATATCCCTCGATACCATCGACCCAAAACAGAAGCCGTGGATGCTCCTTTTGCGAGGAAAGATATACACCATGCAGGCAGAACTGGACAAAGCACTTGGCAATTATATGCCATCAACAAAACTATTCGCAGGAATTGGCGACAGGGCAGGGGAAGCCGAGGCATACCGGGATATTGGCGAAACCATGTGGAAAAGGAACAGCTATGAAGAGGCACTGGAGAACTATTTTATATCCATCGACCTGTCCAATGAGGCAGGGGATGAGAAAGGCCTTGCAGAATCCCACCGAGGCGTTGGACGCGTGTTTTGGAGAAGAGGAGAAAGCGAGAAAGCCCTCCACTATTTCGAAGAGGCTCTGGAATATTCAAAAAGGAGTATGGACGAACTGATGACCGCCAGACTCTACAAGGACATAGCCAGCACATTCATGTATACCGGGAGATACGACAAGACAATAGAATACCTGGACCGAAGCATTCCCATGGCCAAGAGGACAGGGGACAAAGATCTTATCTTCGGATTGCTGAACAACAAGGGAGTCGCATACCATTTCAAAGGCGAATTCAGCAATTCGGTCGAATGGAGCGAAAAGGCAATTGCAGTAGCCGAAGAATACGGCTATATGAGCGACCTTGTCACAGGATTGTCCAATGCTGCAGAGAGCCTTCTCCATCTGGGAGAACTGGACAAAGCCCTGGAATACTGCAAAAAAGCAGAAAAACTGGCAATAGGCCTGAAAGAAAAGGATACAGTTGCCCACCTATACATGATATTCGGCCAAATATACTCAAAGAAGAAGGAATGGGACAAGAGCGAAGAACAATACGTGAACGCACTGGAGCTAGCCAAAAATGCGGGAGTGCCCGATATAATAGCCCAAGTACACCTCCATTATGCTCGGCTGCTCAACATGGCCGGGAAGAAGGACCTTTCCAGAAAGCAATATCTGCAGTGCATCGACCTCTTCGAAAGACTAGAGAACACCAGAAAGATGGAAAGCGCCACGAAAGAGATGGAAGAGCTGAAGTCCTAACTTCCTGCACACGATGCTACCAGTAACACACTCCTCTAGGCCACTAAGCGTTCTGTACTTCGCCACGCTGTCTCCCTCTCGTTCAGCGCAGTGCCACCGCCACGTGGTTTCCCGCTCGTTCAGCATGAGGGCTCTTACCAGCTTGTGGTCCATTCGTTCGTCGGGTCTTCACTCACCTGGATGAAGTACCCCTTGTCCGCGTCCATGTTGAAGTAAGATGTGAACGGTTCTTGGCTGGGCTCATACTTCACCCATCCGCCTGTGGTGTATTTGCGTATCATCAGGACGCTCACACCTCCATTCTGTGCCTCTATCTCGACGGTAGCGTTCTTGCAGCCCTCTGGGCCAAAGCCGCCATCAGGCCTTATCAGGCTTGTGGGTGG
>DAOVJP010000280.1 GCA_030673205.1 Thermoplasmata archaeon | reverse complement strand
TGCATCTTGGAGAAATCTCCTGTGAGGTCCTGGACCGTGGCCTCCGTCATCCTTCCCATGAGCTTACTAGGATCATCCGCCGGGGTTTCACCTATAATGACGTTGTTGAACATATCGGGGGCGACCAACTGGTACCATTCTTTCACCTTCCACTTGTCCTTGAGCTTCCTGGCTGCACTACGTGCCCTTGATCCTTTCTTTGCCACAGGTCTTCCTCCGGGTTAGAGAGGCACGGTTAGAAACTTGCTATTTATAAGCGTTTCTGCCCGATGCCTTGCATTTACTACATTGCATTTCCCATGTCAAAGGTATCATCTCAGGATTCTTAACGGGCCTTGACACAAAGTAGCTTCGTTTGTCTCGTCGAGTCGGTACTACCTCTCTTCTAGGCACAAATTAAGGTGAGCCAACAACAGGCCAGTATACGAAAGCTATATATACCCAGTGCACGATATACCTACTGGATGTCTGGATGGATGTCCAGGGTAAAAAGAAATAAGGAGGAAAAAAACATGGCAATGAAGGAAATAAGTTTGGTAAAGGCGAAGGACATAGCCTCCAAGAAGGGGCTGAAACCAGGAAATGTGAAGGGGACCAATGGAATACAGTTCACCAAAGGGAAGAACGACAGAATAACCACCATATCCTGGGATGACTTTGAGAAGCACCTCAAAACGAGGAAGCTCAGCATCTACGAGAGTGGCGGCTGGATGAAGATAATGAAGAAATAGGCTAGCCTATCCCCAACCCTTTTCTATTTTCTTCATTTTTCTATGCCCAGAGTGAGAACAAGGTTTGAGGAGTTACTACTCCCCATATTCTCGAAGCAAATGCTCTTGGAGGAACCCTCTAGGCTCCTCCGACCTTTCGCCAATATTTGGCTCAAGATTCGATGTTCGAGGAGGCGAAGGTCCCTCGAATTCTGTGAATTCCCCCTGCCTTGGAGCATCCCATCCTCTCCCCTCAATTCACATACGCCGAACTGGAGCCGTCCTCGTTCTCCTCCACACGGATAAGATAGCTGACATGGTCCTTTATGTCCTCTATATGGGTTATTACGAACACCTGCCGGAATACATTGGAAAGATGGTCCAGCGCCTTCAAGATGTTCTCCCGCCTCCGGCTGTCCTGGGAGCCGAATATCTCATCTAGTATGATGAATTCCACGAGGGCGTCCGAACGCTCCCACAGCGCCCTGGATACCGCTATTCTGAGGCAGAGATTGGCCACATCCTCCTCGCCCCCTGAGAACCGGGAGATGGGCAATGGCTCCGCGGAGGAATCGTATATTCCTATTGCATAGTCCTCGTCTATCTCTATTCCTCCATATCTGTTCTCGGTGATGAGATTGAAGAGTTCCGACGAGTGCATCCTTAACACTGGCCTTATGCGATTGGTGAGGGCGACAAGGAAGTGATTGAACACGGCGGGGTCGGAGGCGCGGGCGCCAGCCAACCTATGGAGGTAGGATATCTCTTCCTTCCATTCTGTCATCTTCTCCTCCGCCCTCCTGAGCTCCTCCTCGCGCTTGCAAAAAGATCTTAACGAGGATACTATGCCCGCTTCCTCTGCCTTCGCTTCTGAGAGGCGGTGAGCAAGCTCCCTCTCTTCTCCCAATAGCGTCTTCATCCCATTCTCCAGGGCAGCATATTCCTCCGGATCGAACTTTATTTCTCTGAGCAGTATTCCTATCTCCTTTCTCTCCTTCTTCGCGCTGGCTAGGGATGCTTCCAGCTCTTTCCTCTCCTTCAATATGTCGGGGAGCGCTTCCACGGACTCCTTGATACGGATGTACCGCGTATGCGTCGCCTCCAGGCCTCTCGTCTCCTTCTTCCTCTCCGCGTGCCGCAGGGGATCGTAGTCCGTTCCCTTCAACGCCTTCCTTTCTTCCTTGAGTCCCAACAGCCTCTCCTCTCCCATCGATATTCGTTTAGCTAACATCTGGGCTTCCCTCGCATCCTCCGCCAGCTTCTTGAGCTCCCCCCTCAACCTCTTTATCTTCTTTCTGATCGCCTCCCTGAGCTTCTCCTGAACGGCTTCTTCATTGGCCGATCCTTTCAACTCCTCTTCCAACCCTGCGATCCTCTCCTTTCTCTGCTCTGACTCCGTCTCATATTTCTTCGTCAATATGCTGTAATGCTCTCCCAACGGGCGCTCACATGTAGGACACACCCCGTCCTCGCCCAATGTGGATAGTTGTTCGAGGTGCTCTTCGGCTTCCTCCGCTGCCGAAAGGAGGGTTTCCCGTCTCTGCTCCAAACGACTCTTCTTGGAGGATAGGCCCTTGATGTGTTTCTCCACCTCCGCATCCTTCTTCTCCGATTCTTCCAACCTTGACTCGCCCACTTCCAACTCCCTGGGCACGTCCGTCAGCTTCTCCAACGCCTCCTTCGCCTTCTCCACCTCCGTACCAACACGTTTCCTCTCCTCTTCCAAGGAATTGGCCCGCTCCCAGAGCGCCCTTGTTTCCTCCATGCTTTCCATCTCTTTCTTGAGGGCGATGTATCTCTCCTCCTTCTTCGACAACGCCGAGAGTTCCACTCCCTTTGTCTCCAGATCCTCTATCTTCTTCTTTACCTGGGCCATGTTCCTGGATTCCACTTTCTCTCTAGAATCAAGCGCCCCGAGCCGTTTATGCGCCTCTTCGTAGTTCCTTCTGCTCTCTTCCACAACCTCTTTTCTCTTCTCCGCAGTCGCCCTTTCATCTCGCACCGATGCCGCCTTCTTCTTCACCCCCCTTATTCTCTCCT
>DAOVJP010000031.1 GCA_030673205.1 Thermoplasmata archaeon | reverse complement strand
TGAGAGGATATTGTTGACAGAAGAGGATGGGTTGCGGCTGGTGGCCGCCGAGTATGATGGCTCCCTCTGGGTCAGGGATGTCGTTGAGGTGGAGGTCCGTTGACCCGAAACGTATCGCTCGGCGACGAGCATGTCGGGGCGCCGCTTATACGTATCCGAAATTTCACTTATACCTATCCAGGGCAGGAACGGCCCGCCCTTGACGACTTCTCCCTAGACATTGCTGAAGGGGATTTTGTATTATTGACCGGGGCCAGTGGTTGTGGAAAATCGACACTGGCAAAGGCGATGTGTGGATTCTTGGAGGAAGATGTTGTGGCAGGGGATGGTGGTGCAGAGGGGAGAGGAGATGGTGGAGTGGGCAGAGGAGGTAGTGGGGGCGGAGAGGGCAGAGAGAGGGGAGAGGGCGGAGAGAGGGGTGGTGATGAAGGTAATGGGGGAGGTGATGGAGACAGTGGAGGGGGAGGTGGCGAAGGGAGAGATGGTGGAGGTAGTGGAGATGATGGAGGTAGTGGAGATGGTGGAGACAGTGGAGATGATGGAGGTAGTGGAGGAGGGGGAGGCGATGGAGTGGCGAGTGGGGAGAGCAGAGGGACATATCGTTTTGAGGGGAAAGATGCCACTGGCATGGAGCCGAGGGAGCTTGCAGGCAGGATAGCATATGTGCAGCAGGACCCAGACTCCCAGATAGTCTCTTTGAGCGTTGAAGAAGAACTCGCATTCGGGCTGGAGAATCTCTCCACGCCCAGAAAGGAGATGAAGAAGAGGATACGATGGGCACTTGGCACTGTCAGAGGAGGGCATCTCATGGGCAGGGACACGCTGACATTATCGGGGGGCGAGAAGCAGAAGGTGGCGATCGCCAGCATGTTGGCCCTCCGCCCCAAGCTCTTGATACTGGACGAGCCCACGGCAAGCCTGGATCCCAGGTCTACGAAGAAGGCCTTGGAGGCCATCAGACTCGTCCACAAACGTACAGGAATGACCGTTCTTGTCCTGGAACATCGACTGGACTACTTCCTCCCACTGGCCAACAAGGTCGTCGTAATGCATGAGGGAAGAGACGTATGGGAAGGAACACCAAGAGACCTCCTGGAGGACGAGAGCTGGGGAGAAGGGATGCCCGAGTCGGCCAAGAGGGGGATACGGGTGCCAGGAAAGGCGCGGCTTGCCGTTGGACGGGGAAGGAGGAGAGGGGAGAGGGCGATAATATCGGCCAAACATGTCTGTGTAAAAAGAGGGGGGAAGAGAGTGCTCAGGGATATCGGCTTCGATATATACCCCGGGGAGATAGTCGGGCTGATGGGGGACAACGGCTCCGGAAAAACGAGCCTAGCACTATCAATGCTGAACCTCTTGCCCTACAGCGGGCATATCCGTTATAAGGGGAAGGCTGTACACTCCCGCAAAACATCTTCTCTGGCAAAGAAGATCGGGCTGGTGTTCCAGAACCCGAACCACCAGATATTCGAGGGAAAGGTGATCGATGAAGCAGCCTTTGCCTCAAGAAATTTCTCCCTAGAAGGGGCCGAAGAAATGGCCCGGAGAGAGCTACGCCACCTGGGTATCGGACAATTGGAGGATAGAAGCCCACACTGCCTCAGCCACGGCCAGAAGAGACGACTGAACATCGCCTCCGTCACCTCATACGGACCTTCGCTCTACATACTGGACGAGCCATTCATCGGACAGGACCTGGCCAACACAAGGGCCATATGCGAACGATTGGAGGCCAAGGCCAAAAAAGGGGCGGCGGGGCTCATCATAACCCACGACCCTCTGGTAGCCTCCCAGTTCTGCAACCGCCTCTTATTCCTGGAAAGGGGGCGCCTGGTGATGGACGGTGATGCGGAGAAGGTCCTTCACTCGTTGGTGTCCAGGGGAATAACGGAATATTCGGAGGCGGGCGTATGATTCCCAGGCTCGGATACGTTCCCGGGCGGTCCTTCTTACACGGCCTCGATCCAAGAACAAAGCTCATAGCACTCGTCTCTTCCCTCATCCTGCTGGTCACCTTCGACAGCCCCCTCTTACTGGGGTCTTCGGTCCTCCTCGTATTGTTGCTGTTCCTGCTAGCCGGCCTAAGTCCTCGTCTCATACTGGCAAAGACACGGTTCATAGTGTGCTTTGCCTTCCTTATCTTTGTATCTTATCTGATCTTTGTTCAGGGAGGGAGGGTATTGTTCTCCATCGATCTGTTCTCATTGGGGCAGTTCAAGGCGCGGCTGATCGTTTCCCAACTGGGCGTCACGATGGGACTGGCGACCACATTCAGATTCCTGGGAATAGTGTTTGCCAGCCTGTTGTTCGTAGCTGTCACCGACCCGTCCAAACTGGCATACGCGTTGATGCGCTCCGGCCTACCGTATAGATATGGTTTCATGTTCATCATCGCTCTGAGGTTCATACCTCTTTTTGATATGGAGGCATCGGTGGTCCAGCAGGCCCAGAGGGCAAGGGGGCTGGAGATAGATGTGCGTGGGCCGAAGAGGCTATGGAGACAGGTCAAATACACCTTCCTGCCACTGCTCTCGTCCGCCCTCTCCAGGGTGGACTCCATATCCATCTCAATGGAGAGCCGTGCCCTGGGAATATCGAAGAAGCGCACCTATCTGAGAGAAACGAAGTTCAGAGCACGGGACAAAGCGATATCGGGGATGGTGATAGCTCTCACAACGATCCTTCTCCTATTCGATGTCCGCATGCTGCCGCATATCCCATTTTCCTTATGACACTAGCCTTAGCCATTAACTCTTCTCGGTCACTTCTCCAGGCGGCAAAATATTCGATCCATTTGGCCGTATACAGCCAAAGCGACGGGTCATCCAGATCTGTGTTGGCAACTTCCCCGCCTTGCATCTTTGCATATTCCAGGACAGCACACTCGCACAATGCGGGCTTCTCGGACGAGAACGGCTCTCCGCCAAGGAGAATGGCCGCACAGAGGCCTCCGATGTCTTCCAGCGGTTCTCCGGCACGAGCCTCTTCGAAGTCGAGACCCCACACCTCTTCTTTTCCTCCGTATCCTCCCGATCTTCCGTCTCCCCCCGTTTCTTCCCCCCCTCCCCCATCTTCTTTCTCTCTTCCTCCGTCATCCCCTCCCTCTCCCCCCTCTGGGCTTATCAGGTAGTTCTTGAGATTCGGATCCCCCCTAAGCTGTCCATTGGAGGATAGTCTCTCGTGGAAATCCGCTAGCCAGCGGGCGGTCGCCCTGCACGCATCAGCCTTCTCCTCCATGTTCCCTTCGCAGAATATATCGAACACCCTTCTCCCCTCTACATAGCTCAACAAGAGCCCCGCCTCCGTCTCCCTCACCACCTTTGGGACACGGATGCCCTGGCCAGCCACCAGGCGAAGGACCCGCGCCTCGTTCTCCTTGCCATGCGGATGTTCGGGAGAGAATATCTTGGCGACGAAGCGTTTTCCGTCTATCAACACGAGGGCCACATGGTGTTTCTTGCTCTTGAACCAGCGCTCTATTTTACACTTTTCCGTGCAAAGATCGAGTACAGCATCCTCGTGCCAGGCCATGCTCCCCTATAGGGGTTGGTGCAAAAAGACTATCGGTGCGGCGCTTGGCACAGCAGCTTTAAATCCGCCTCCGTCCTTTTTCCCACTATGCAGCTCCGCATATCCATCGGTTCCGCCATAGCACTCGGCCTGCGAAAGGAGAGTCTGGACTGTCTTCCCACGACCTGCTATCTGATGCTCGGAGAGCACTGTCGGGGCAACTGTGGGTTCTGCGCCCAGGCACGGGACGCGAAGGGAGGGAACCGTCTCTCAAGGGTTCTCTGGCCGCCTCTCGATCTCAAGACGCTGGCCTCCTCCCTCCCCAGAGAAGGCATAAGACGCATCTGCTTCCAGACCCTGGACTACCCCGGCATGGTGGACGAGCTGGAAGGGCTGGCCGCCGTTCTGGGAACCGAGACGCCCATGTCGGCGGCCATAAACCCCCTCGCCGCTAGGGAGCTGGAACGCCTGAAAGAGGCGGGCGTGGAACGCGTGGGCATAGGGCTGGACGCCGCCTCCAAAGAGGTGTTCGGCCGCGTAAAGGGCCCGGAGGTGGGAGGGCGGTACACATGGAAAAGAACCTGGGAGGCCATGGAGGAGGCCGTGCCGATATTTGGGAAGGGAAGGGTGAGCGCACACATCATCGTAGGGTTGGGGGAGAGGGACGAGGATGTGGTGAAGAGCATGACCTCCCTAGCCGCGAAGGGCGTGCACACATCTCTCTTCGCCGCCACACCCCTCAGGGAGGCAAGGTTGGACCTGAGCCCCCCACCGATAGGCCGTTATCGGGCCATGCAGGCGACGCGGGAACTGGTGATGGGAGGGGCGGGGTTGGAAGATTTCGTTTTCGATACCGGAGGAAAGCTCATCGCTCTTCCAGAAGGATGGGAAGGCAGGGGTGGAGAGAAGCCTCCGGCTGGAGGGTGGGAGGGCTTGAACGGGACTATGACCGAGAGCGTGGAGGGATTGGACGGGAAGGCGTTCATGGTCCGCGGCTGCCCGGACTGCAACCGCCCATACTATAACGAGCGCCCGGGAGGAGAAATGTATAACTATCCCTTTGTGCTATCCCCCGCCGAAAGGAACAGCGCGATTTCACAAATATTGGAATATGGAGTGAGATAATGGTAAAATGGCGGTTGCTGCGCACAGAATACTCTCCCGCGTCTTTGAACATGGCCACTGACCAGGCGGTGATGGAGACCGTTTCCGCAGGTGGCCCACCAACCTTCCGAGTCTACGAATGGCGGCCCTCCGCCATCTCCATAGGCTATTTCCAGGGAATGAAGGAAGAGGTGGACGTAGGGGTATGCGAAGAAAGGAACGTGGAGGTGGTACGGAGGCTCACCGGCGGAGGGGCGGTGTTCCACGACGAAAAGGGGGAGGTCACATACAGCATCATATTTAGAGAAGGGTCGATAGAGCTGCCCCCGAAGATACTGGACGCGTATCCCCTCATCTGCGACGGGCTGGTAAGAGGGTTGAAAAAACTGGGTGTAGAGGCCGCGTTCCGCCCCGTGAACGACATAATCGTGGGAAAGAAGAAGATAAGCGGGAACGCCCAGACCCGGAGGATGGGATGCGTCCTGCAGCACGGCACCCTATTGTATGATGTGGACCCGGAACTCATGTTCACCCTATTGCTGGTACCGGATGAGAAGATGCGGGGAAAGATGATCGCCGCCGTAAAGGAAGGGATCACATCCGTGCGCCACGAGACCGGAGGGGCGGCATCCATAACCGATGTCGAAGAGGCGCTCATAGAAGGCTTCTCCGAGGCGCTGGACATAGAACTCGTTCCAGGAGAGCTCAGCCCCAGAGAAAAGGAGAGGGCGGAGGAACTAAGGAGGACAAGATATGGTTCCAGAGAATGGAATTTCAAGAGATGAACACATCTCCATGTACAAAGTACCGGGCGGAAAACTCCTCCGAGTCCGATTCGTACTGGAAGAAGAGAAAATAGCCAGCATACGCTTCACAGGCGATTTCTTCCTCCACCCGGAAGAGAGCATAGAGGAACTGGAGGAGAAGCTGAGAGGGGTCGAGTTCGGAGAAGAGAGCGTGCTGCCAGTGATGGAAGAATTCTTCAACACCTACGAGTGCGTAGGCGCAGAAGCAAAGGACTTCCTGGTGCTGCTGTTCGGAGAATGAACGCGGCACATAGGCGTCCATAGAGAGATCGCGCACATCTGGGTAGGGCGAGTTGTTTGGAGGAGGATATAAATACCTCGGTTCAGATACTATATTATCATGCTCTCTCTCAAACATGATCTTTGGAGGAAAGCCACGACGCTATTCATCCTGTGTACTCTATGTCTGGCAGCGTTGCTTCAGGCTCCAACCGTGGGACGGGACGATGCCGTTCTCGAGGAGAATGGCGAGGGGGTTTTCACCAGAGAGTACGCTCCCGAAGAGATGGAACCGCCTCCTTTGCCTCGTTTTGCTATTGGGGGTACTCGGGCTCCAGGCACATGGAGCGAGGATGTGCAGTTGTCGTCTAATAATAACGACTCTAGAGAGCCTGTGATTGCAGTAGAAGGGAACCGTGTCTATGTGCTGTGGTTGGAGTTCACCACTCCCAATCTTTGGCTTAATAGGAGCGAGGACGGAGGAAAAACATGGTTACCGGGCTCATTGATAGTCGCGGAAGAGCCTCGCGGATCACTCGCCCTTGCGGTTGACGGTCCCCATGTGTATGCTCTGTGGACTGATTCTCGTTCCGGCCCCACAGAAGTATATTTCATCAAATCCACAGATTACGGAGATACTTGGGGAACTGAGATAATGTTATCGCAGGATTATGCATATCCATCGGAGAGTCCAGATATCGCTGTGTGGGAGGACAACCTATATGTTGTGTTCGATAATTGGACCGATATCCCCAGTAACCCGATTGATGTGATGTTCATAAAAAGCGAGGATAGGGGAGAGACATGGTTACCCGAGCAGCAATTGACGATCTCGAATGTTTACTCCAAACTAAATCCTCTCATCGCAGTCAACGGGACAGACGTTCACATTGTTTATGGAAATCACACCGAGGGGTGCTGGGAGGTCTACTACACCCACTCAGCCAATGGGGGCCAGGATTGGAGCATCCACTATAACCTCAGCGTGAAAGGCGATGGCTTTCACTCATATCTTTGCGACTTTGAGATCGAGGGGTCAGCTTTGCATCTGCTCTGGTCGGAAGAGAATACTACTAGGGAGTTGTATTACAAGAGAAGTTTGGACAACGGACAAACATGGAGCGAGGGAGTAATGCTGTCCGACGCCGATGAATACTCAATGAACCAGGGGTCGCTCGCAGTAGAAAATGGAAACCTTATCGTAGCCTGGGATGACAACAAGGACTCGTATCCTTATCCTAATGCTTGGGAGATATACTGTGCAACCTCAGACAACGGTGGAGAGACTTGGACACCTGCTAGCCGTTTGACAACGGCCCTGAATAATTCCCTGTGGCCGGAAGTCTGCATTAAAAATGAAAGGTATCACGTAGTATGGTTCGACAACCGAACAGGCACATCTCAGAGCTACTACAAACGTGCAGAGTACATCACTTCTTTCGAACCTGGTGTGAAGCTGGTTCCGGGCTACAACTGCATAGGCTTGCCTGGTGAGCCGCCTGTGGGCTGGACTGCGCGAAACTTGGCTGTGGATATTGAGGGCGAAACTGATTTAGTGGTGTTGTCGGTCTCTGTGTGGGACTCTGCATTTCAACGTTGGCGTGACTTCGTTTATCGAAGCTGGATATCTGGTAATCCCTTTGTGAACGGCGAGAGTGGGATTTTTGATTTTGAATTGAGTGAGAACACAAGTCTTTTCGTGCAGGTAAACGGCGTCAGTCCTGTGGATACGACTTGGAATGCCACCATTCTCACGAGCTACGCCAGTTCCGATTGTCCCGGCTGGGATTTGCGCGGCGGATGGAACCCTGTGGCACTACCATACAACTCCAGTGGCCCGGATATGCTCACGACTTCCCAAGACATCATTGATCTTTCTCCGAACATAGTGGCTGTGGCGGATTGGAACGAGACCACCCAACAGTGGATACTGGATAACGGCACTGGAGATACGTTTCCCCTCCGCTGGAGCAACGGAAGCCCCACGCGTAACGATTGGAACTACAACGGTGTCTGGGTACTGTGTGATTTGTATGGTGAGGTCACGCACATCGAGATAAGCTAAGGTCGCCTCGACTTTCTTTCTTGCGAGTGCGCGACCAGTCGCCCTGTTGCGTACATGAGGAAACTAGCGTTTCCCTGCATCTCTCGCTCTTGCGAGCTCAAGACCTACGGGGAAGCTACACGGTAGATTCCCCTGTATGTGGTGGAGGTTACGCCAGTAATGTTCCACCATTTTTATACTCGCTATATTATAAATATGGTTTCAGAACATGCCTCCTCTTCTCTTCCTTCCCATGTGCCTCGACAAATGGCCCGTTCCAGATAGCACTGAGCGGCACATAGGCGTCCATGAAGAGATCGTGGACGCTGCCGGAGCCGGGGGGGCGGTGCCGGGGCTACCGGCATGGTTGTAGTAGTGTCAAATATAATTGACAATAATCGGGGTTTTTGTCAAGTGTAATCGACAAGTTTATAAGGAAGCAACGCCTGGCAGAACGTATGAGGGAAGTGCTGTACGACTGGAATCCTTGGTGGACAGACAAAGAGAGCATACATAAGCTGGCTGGGGTGAAGAGAGGTGCTTACCTCGTCCGCCTGAAGAGACTCTTGGAGATGCCTCATGTGATCTCCCTTGTGGGAATAAGAAGATGCGGAAAGAGCACCCTCATGTACCAACTGATCGAGCACTTGCTCGATAAGACGGACCCCCAGAGCATATTGTATCTGAATCTGGATGACGAACGACTAGTGGGATACGACAATGTCTTAGAGGAGGTTATCAAGGAACACAAGAGGATCACGGGTGCTGGCTCAACCTATGTGTTTCTCGACGAGATCCAGAACGTAGCCGGGTGGGAGAGATGGGTGAAGAGGCACTATGATAGAAAGGAAGGGACCAAGTTCGTGGTCTCTGGGTCCTCCTCCTCTCTGATCTCCTCGGACTACTCTGCCCTGCTTACGGGGAGGAACATGACAGTGAAGGTGTATCCACTGTCTTTCAAGGAATATCTTGACTTTAGAGGCTTCAAATATTCTACTGGGAAGATCGAAGAGACGTGGGCAAGGAACAGGGAACGGGAGGACGCAATACTGCATCACCTGGATGACTACATGGAGCACGGTGGTTTCCCAGAGGTCGTATTAGGCATAGGGGGCCGGGAGATGCTGGAAGAATATTTCAGGGATATCCTATACCGTGACGTTGTCTTGCGTCATGATATCAGACAGCCTGCAAAGTTGGAGCGACTCGGAACATATACCATGAGAAACATCTCCAACCTCCTGAGCTATAGAAAGATAGCTAACACCACCGGCCTGAGCGTGGACACGGTGAAGGGATACCTCAGCTACCTTGAGAGCGCTTTTCTTCTCTTCTCCAACGGCCATTTCTCATATTCCACCACTGAGAACCTGCGGGAGTTGCGACCGACAAAGATATACTCCACCGACGTGGGTCTCGCGAACAGCATTTCTATGAAACAGAACACGAACAAGGGAAGGGCGGCAGAGAACATAGCGGCGCTATCTCTCAAGAGAATGCACGAGCACACTTATTACTGGCGGGACAGACAAGAGATAGACATCGTCATCCCTGAGAGCAAGATGGCGGTCCAGGTGTGCTATGGAGATGAGAAGAAGAGAGAGGAAGAGGCGTTCGAGAGGTTCCCAGAGCGGGACTACCAGAACTACATACTCACAGTGGACGAATATTCCACGAGCGAAAAGGTCAAGAGGGTGCCGCTGTGGGTTATCCTGCTGGCTGATGATGGTTTACAATAGTGGTCGATGGATCGATAACAACGGTTCAACCCCACAAAACCTAGAAAAATATCTCAAACCAAGAGAGGTGCGAAATGTCAGCACCGACAGCCCGCAACCTTTTTTTACGCCCCCTTCCTCTCCCTTTCCATGAGCCCCGATAAATGGCCCGTTCTACAGATAGCGCTGGATGACATGCTGCTCTCCAGGTCATTGCAGATGGCCGGGGAGGCGGTGGAAGGAGGAGTGGACTGGTTGGAGGCCGGAACCCCCCTTATCAAAAGCGAGGGCATGGAAGCCCTCAGGGCGCTCAAGAAGGCCTTTCCGGACAAGCTCCTCGTTGCGGACATGAAGACCATGGACACAGGGGGGTATGAGGTGGAGATCGCGGCCAAGGCCGGCGCGGATGTGGTGTGCATACTGGGAGCGGCGGATGACGATACGATAGCGGAGGCGGTCCGAAGCGCG
>DAOVJP010000326.1 GCA_030673205.1 Thermoplasmata archaeon | reverse complement strand
CCGAACTGGCCGTACTGCTGAGCAAGCCCGCCACAAGAGATTCCGGCACCTTGCGCGTGCGCAATTACCACACCCAGGGCGCCACTCTCGACGTATTCCTGGCCTATCACCGCCTCCCACGAACTCCCCCCTCTACGATGGCGATGAATGCCTCCTCCAGATCGTTGACGCCCATCCTCTCCACCACCTCCCTCACGGTACCATGGGCCACTATCTTGCCGTGGTCTATGATGGCTACCCTGTCGCACAGCTCCTCGGCCACGCTGGTTATGTGGGTGGACATGAGGACCGTGTGTCCCTCTGTCCTCTTCCGGCGTATTATATCCTTTACATATTTGCCGAAACGCGGGTCCAGCCCGCTAGTGGGCTCGTCCAGGATGAGGACGGGGGGGTCGTGTATCATCGCGGCCGTGAAACTTATCTTCTGCCTCATTCCCTTGGAATAGGTGCCCAGGAGGGAGTCCATCTGCTCCTCGAGCGCGAGGGCCTCTGTGAACTCAGCTACTCGTTCATCCACCTCCTCCTTTTCCATTCCCCTCATCAGGCCCATCATCGTGATGAACTCCCTACCTGTCAGGTTGTCGAAGAGGAGAGGGAACTCGGGTAAAAAGCCCATGAGCCGCTTGGCTGCCAGTGGCTCTTTGACCACCTCCTTGCCATATACGAAGGCCTGACCGCCGGAAGGTCTGATAAGGCCAGTAAATATCTTCATGCAGGTGCTCTTCCCCGCCCCATTAGGGCCCAGAAGGCCGAACACCTCTCCTTTACCCACTTTGAAAGAGATACCATCCAGAGCATGCACCTTGTCGTATATCTTGGCGAGATCACGGCATAAGAGGGCTGCGTGGGGGGCGGGGGACGGTTTGGGATGCATGGACAGCGCCTTATCGCACGCCAGCCTATTATTATTTTGTGGCCGCAGCCTGCACATATACCACCACGCCATTCCTCTTGGCCGGGCCCCTATCCTGAGCCCTCTCTAGGCTTCTTTTGACCGGAAGATCATTCAGAGCCTTCTTCAGGCTCCTCTTCCGATTCCTCTTCCAGTTCCGTTCCAGGTTCCTCTTTCAGTTCCTCTTCAGAGCCCTCTTCCGACTCCTTTGGAAGGCCTGGAATATCGCCGTCATGAAGAGCCCTAGGCTCTTGGCCCTCGATGATCTCGACCTCTTCATCTATGTCCTCGGGAGCGGCCATGCGGGCCACGGCCATGACCGTGTCCTCGTCCTTATTCAGTCTCATGAGGCGAACGCCCATCGTGTTCCGTGATATAATGCGGATGTTGTCTATGGGCATGCGTATCATCATACCCTCCCTACTCGATACCATGAGCTGGTCGCCGTCCTCCACCTTCATCACCTTCACGACCTTGCCGTTCCTGCCATCGGTCTTGATGGTTATGACGCCATAGCCTCCGCGATGTATCTTTCTATATTGTTCCACAGGCGTTCTTTTGCCGAAACCGTTCTCCGTGAGCGTCAAGAGAATATCCTCCTCGCTCACAACGGCCATGGACATCACCCTATCTCCTTTTCTCAGACGTATGCCCCGGACACCTGCGGCGACACGTCCCATGGAACGCACCTCAGATTCGTGGAAGCGCACTGCCATACCATTCTGGGAGGCAATGACTATCTCTTTGTCGCCATCGGTCATCTTGACCTCCACGAGTTCGTCGCCCTCGTTGAGCTTCACGGCCTTTACTCCTGTTATCCTCACATGGCTGTATGCGGACAATTTTGTCTTCTTTATCTTCCCGTTCTTGGAGGAGAACACTACGAAGTGCTCATCATCGAATTCCCTCACGTGGATGGTCTCCCGGACGAACTCATCCGGCATGAGCCGCGGGAGGAGGTTGATTATGGCCTTGCCCTTGCTGTGTCGCCCTCCCACCGGGACCCTGTACGCCTTGAGCCAGTACAGCCGTCCCAGGTTGGTGAAGAACAGGATATAGTCGTGGGTGCAGGTGACGAAGGCGTTCACCACGTAATCCTCATCCTTCGTTTCCATGCCTATGAGGCCCACTCCGCCTCTCCTCTGCACCTTGTATGTGTCCAAAGGCATCCGCTTGATGTAACCTGTGTCACTGATGGTGATCACCACATCCTCCACGGGAATGAGATCCTCTATCTCCAGGTCCTCCGCGTTCTCCTCTATCATAGTGCGACGCTCGTCGCCGTATTTGTCCTTTAGGGCAGAGCACTCGTCCTTGATTATGGACAGTATGTTGGTCTCATCCTCCAGTATTACCTTGTAATCCACTATCTTCTCGTTCAATTCCACATGTTCGTCCTTTATGCTCTGCCTCTCCATTCCTGTGAGCTTCTGGAGACGCATTTCCAGTATGGCCTT
>DAOVJP010000105.1 GCA_030673205.1 Thermoplasmata archaeon | reverse complement strand
CACACCCCCGTTCTGTGCCTGTATCTCCAAGGTGGCATTCTTACAGCCCTCGGGACCGAAGCCGCCATCAGGTCGTATCAGGTCTATGGGCAGGTCCATACCAACGAGGTTCATCCCCGCACCCATGACGATCACAGATTTGGCCAACACAGTGGTGTTGAACAAGTCGCCAGCCTTTCTGACACCGACCTTGTAATAGTATTCGACATTATCGTCCACACCGGTGTCATCATAGCTCTGCACACCGGGCCCGATAGGGCTCACATCACACATGATAGTGGGCGAAGAGAAGCTGGGGTCGGTGTCACGCATGAAGATATAGCCCACCACGCCAACCGTTATTGAATCGGTCCATGTCACCGTCACAGTCGTACCATCAGTGCTCATGGTTATATCCACATCCGTCGGGGGTTCCAGCACACCGCTGGCCAGTGTTACCGTTCCCAGGATGGTTCCGTTCTGGTTTGTGGCCCATATGCTATCTGTGTCTCTTGCCCGGAACCTATAATCATAGCCGCCGTCTGGAGCTCCTGTGCTGTCCCATGTCCATGTGTACGTGGCGCCTGTGCTATTGGCTCCGGAGAGCCAGGCCATGTCATGCCAGCTTCCATTGACCTCTATCTGTATCAACATTGGCGCAAGGCCCAAATCATGTCGATAGGTGACGTTGAACTGGAAGTTGTCGCCTGGAGTTCCACTTGCGCCCACCCCTCCGTTCACCTCTCCGCTTATGAGTTCTGGCATAACGGCGGTTCCGATAACCTCTATGGCGTTCATTCCCTGGTTGTTGTCCTCCCTGACCTCCACTATCTGATCGAGGGGGTCCACCACAACGTAGATGTTGTGCAGTCCATCCCCTATGGCCGCCCAGGTGGTGCTGATCTCAGCAGCCTCAACGCCATACGGGCCCAGTGATGCCATTATCTCCTCGTGTACGAGAACCCCGCTCCCAGGGATGCCGTCCCATATTTCCACTTTGAACGAGGTGCTAGCCGTGCCTCCTATGTTGTAGACCGAGGCGTTGATGTACACTATCTGCTCCTCATCCACAGGTCCGGCAGGAGAGAGTTTGATCATGCTGTCCACGACGGTGAGGTCCGCTGGAAGCGGGTTCACCTGCGCTGTTCCAAAATGGGCGACTATCTCGGTCTGGCTCTGCGTCGGGTTTAGGTAATGGGACTCCAGAGTAACAGGGTCCCAGCGCATTGCGGTGCCCAGTTGTGATGACTGGCCATTTGTGTACAGTCCATCTGTGGAAGTGGTGCCATAGTCCCAGGTTCGGGGCGCATCAAAATGACTTCCGTTTATCAACTGCACCTGGTCAGGGGGCGTGTTCCCTCCCTCCATTCCGACATATAGTGTTGAGTTCATCTGGCTCTGTTCGAAGTGGTTGGGGTTCTCAGGGTCGTAGAAGGTGTGGTATAGTATGTTGTCAAAGGCGTATGTTGAATAGTGCGTGGTCTCGTTCTCGATGAGGGTATTGGGGTCACTGCTCGTGGATGTCCAAGCGATCCCTTCCTCTGCCTTTCCGGTTATGGTTATGTTGTCTATGAACCATCCGGCCTGGACATTGGCGTTGTCTGAATAGAGGTTGAATTGCAGGTACACTGTCCTTCCGGCAGTGCCCTCTATCAGTGGGGAGGTGATCTGGGTCCAATTGCGGTCGGTGGATGCTTTGGTGATCACTGTGTAAAGTGTCTCGTGGCTGTTGGCGTCCTTGAGCAATACTTCCCTTGTGTCCACATCTTCCAGGTCCACCCATTCCCACATGGAGATCGTTATGGTTGTGGCTCCAGATAGGTCGACGAATGAGGAGTTGAGCTGGGAGGTCAGGATCGCCGAGGAGGATGTGCTATCTCCATAACCTCCCCTGAATTCAATGGGGTGCAGGATGTCCGAGTTGGTTCCCCAACAGTACTGGTCTCCTGCCTGGTATCCTCCGAGAGGGCCCAGCGTATCATTGTTGGTATCCAACAGATCGCCGTTCGGATATCCAAAGGCCCAGGCATCGTTCTCTCCCCAGTGCTCCCATCCCTTTATGGGGTTGGACGTGTTCTCCCACCCGGGCAGTTGGGGGCTGGATTCCCAATTCTCGAAATCCTCTCCGTATATTATCCAGTCTTCTTGAACGTCGTTGTACAACGAGATGTATTGTCTCAATCCTGCGGTGTGGCTGTCCGTGGCATTGAGGTTCGTGAAAAGAACGGAGGCACGGGACATTTCCTCGTTGGCCAGAGCCATTCTGATATTTGCCTCGACCCCCTCCGAAAATATGTAGGTCATCTCGGCGCTGGTGTTGGATGTTAGGTGTAGCTCCTTCGTTATGTACTGGCTTAGATCCTGCTCCGAGGTTATGTACTCGTTCCCACTGATGTTGAATATCATGCTGGAGTGGCTCGTTATCCATGGGCTCAGCAGTAAGGCTCCGGAGGAATAGTGCTGGCTGGTGTATTGCATCTCTCTGTTCATGGTCACGTTCACGTTGTAGGGGTCCGAGCTGAGCGAGAAGAAATCATAGGTCTTGTCGTGACTAGCCATGTTGTTGTCCTCGTTGGTCTCGGGTATGGTCTCGTCCGGGTCTATGTATATCTCGAATATGTTGAGCCCCCATTTATAGGGACGGCCAGTGATGTTTATGGATGCTTGGCCTCCTGTGGGGATGCTTGCTATGGTGCCCTGGCCGAAGAAAACATCATCTCCCTGGCCATCCGTATCCCATATGCGTACCAGGACATCACTAGCATCGGAATATCCTATGTTCTCCACTGTTACGTTTATGGAGGCTGGTACGCCTGCCGCCTCTTCGGTCCCTATGTTGACGCGCATCTCGGTGCTGTAAACAACAATGGATGCGGGGAGCAATATCAGGTCGGAGTAAGATGCGGTGGTCAATGTCACATTGTCCCTGCCAACAGGATCGAGCGAGGGAGTTGCCCACACAACGGTTGTTTCAACCTGGCCGATCTCTTCCACCAGTACACGGACAACAATATCCTTCGTCTCGCCAATGGAGAGGGCAAACGGGGTTGTTACTGGGGTCGTACCATCTGATTCATATACTCCGACCCACCAGCCGCGCAGGGTTGTGTTGGACAGGGTTATTGTGTCCGCCGGGCCGTGATTCGTGACAGTGAGATTGTACCACACCTCGGTTCCCATATCGCCATATCCCTGGCTGTCCTCTTCGATGGAAACGAAACGAGGGGAGGGGGTTTGATCGAACATCCATCCTGCAGCCTCACTGGATGTGTCGTTGTATCCATTGTATGACCCATATCCCTCCGGGACCCTAGCCACTGATCTGTTCATGGTGTGCTGTGTGTTCCATCCGACCATGTCCAGCAGCTGTTCCGATGGGTCGTATAGATATACGTTGTCGCCTCCGCTTGTCAATTCCGCGAAAAGGGAGGGTGCCAGCGTTTCATTTATGGTGAAGTAGTTGTTCAGCGGGTTGAGAATGACACTCGGTATGGTATACATGTTGGTCGGATCATCTATCAGTATCTTATATCCGGCAAGGTCGAATCCGGGGTCCGAGTATGGTTTCACGGAGATGTTCTCCAGGTACCAGTTCCCGTTGTCGCCGTCAGAATCCGCTGTTATGTTCCAGCTGAACATGATACTCTGACCAGCATATGCGCTGAGGTCGTAGGGGTCTGAGTTCACATATGTCACCTGGGTACCGGTGAAGCTGTCCAACAGTGTTTCACTCGTGTACGGTTCTGCTGAAACGTACAATTCCAGGTCATCGCCTGCACCCAAGTTCCATTTGTGCTCAAATACGAGGTATGCTCCATCATCGGGTATGGCCATCGCATCGGTCCTGAGCCACGAGGCTTCGGCGTTCCCATAGACGTTGGCCCATGCCCCTCCGCTTTCGACCCACCCCAAGCTGTTGGGATAACTGCCACCTGCCGTGACGTTGTTCGCCTCTGGCCCTCCGTTCTCCGTCCAGAAGGGCGGGAGATCTTGGAACTCGTACAAGGCCACATCGTCCACTGTCCAGGTGTCGGGGGTAGAGCCTAGCGTGCCAGCGTCAATGCGGAATCTCACTCGGAAGTTGGATAGTCCGCCGTATCCCGTCAGGTCTATTCTGACCATACCAGTGAACGCCTCGTATTCCCACTGGCGCATGATATCCCAGCCCGAGTCGTATACCTCCACGTTGAGGTAGTCGAACCACTGCGCAGATAGATTGGACCAGAATTCTAACATGGGATGGGTCGAATCGGTCAGATCGATGACGGGGCTGACCAGCGAGTTGTCAGTGCCGAAGGGTTCACTATCGTCCACCTCCAGGTGCCATGCGGTGCTGGGGGAATTGTATTCTTGTGTGCTCCTTTGCCAGTGGTCGTTGAAACCGTCATCCACCACTGTGGTCCAGCCGTTGTCTCCGCTCTCCATGTCATCCATGAAATATACTATCTGGGGGGAGATAGGGTTGTATGTCAGTTCAATGAGATCTTCCCATTCTGCATCGGTGTAGTACAACACCTCGTTCAGGACCACTGGCGGTAGAGCAGAGGGTTCGACGACATCGTTCTCCACGCCGAATGTTGGGGTGCTGTCCCATGTCCAGACATTCATATAGGCCGTGCCATTCCAGTATCTGGCCGTGCTCTGGCCTATGGACGGATCGGGCGCCACGTCTAGATTGCCGAACCTGGCCGTCGCCACCGGGTTGGAGGCATAGTCTAGAAGTGTTAATGTGAAGCCTTCTTCGTCACCGGGTGTTGAGAGAGTATAATAGGTATATCCCCCTGCTATCAGATCCGTATTGTCCCATGAACCAGCATAGCCCTGGAAGTTCCAGCTTGTCAGGTCGAAGGCCTGGTTCGTGGGGTTGTGAACCTCTATCCGACCCTGTGCGTCATCCCATCGTACCTCGGTGATAATGGGCAGTATCTGCTCCATGGAGGGTGTGCTGTTGAACACCCATTCTGCCTGGATGCTGCTCCTATCATTGTATCCCAAATGCGTTCCCTCTCCGTCGGGAACCCGCGTTGCAGAGAGGTCTGGCTGGTGTGCGGTGTTCCATCCGAACATGTCCACCAAGGCGCCAGTGTCATTGTACAGGTACACATTGTCACCTCCGGTGGTCATATCGAATCCGGCGGGAAAGTCGCTGAGATATAGGGTGTAAACGCGATCCGAACTGTCCAGTACTGTTCCTGCAGGTATGCTGTATGACAAATCACAGACTATCTGCCACCCCCCTATGTCCAGTCCAGAGCTCCCTGTGGAGAACTCTATGTCGCGGACGTTGGCGTCCGGCAATGTAGCGTTATTCTGACGGTTATAGTGGATACCATCCCCAGCATTCAGTCCAACAATGTTGCTGGAGCTCGGTGAGGAATCGAAACTGCCATATTGGAACACTATGAGGTTCGTTCCTTCCTGAATATTGACCTCGAACGTCAGATAATCGCTGGAGAAATCCCATTTGGATACCTGATACCATTCTATTGTCAGGACACGGTTCGGGGCGCTGCCGGTCACACGGTAGTAGATGTCCCCGTGTGTGCTAGGGTCCAGGTCGTCCCACAAAGGTGCTATTATGTAGTCATATCCTGCGGCGGCTGTGGGAAACTCCTGCATCGCATCCCAATCTCCAATGGTGCTTGATGGAGAGCCAGGCGGGTACACGAATTG
>DAOVJP010000077.1 GCA_030673205.1 Thermoplasmata archaeon | reverse complement strand
GGGCATAGATATATACCACTATGACATTTAGGTAAGTAACATGGAGATTTTTATAGCTTGGTCAGGAGCAAGAGGGAAACAAGTGGGAGAAGCTTTTGCAAACTGGTTACCTGATGTCATTCAAACATGTAATCCTTTCTTCTCTCCAGACATGGAAAAAGGTCTAAACTGGTCACCAAAATTGAGCGAACAACTTCAAGAAACAGACTTTGGCATTGTCTGCATAACAGAAGACAGCACTAACGCACCTTGGCTTTTATTTGAAGCAGGGGCACTTTCGAAGAAAATGGAAAAATCGAGGGTATGTACATTTCTTTACGATATTAAGAACGCAAAATTAGATGGACCACTATCAAAATTCCAATGGACAATATATTCGAAAGACGATATACAGAAGCTAGTTGCAGACATCAACAAGAATAATGTACCGGAACTTAGGCTAACCGATGAAAGACTGAAATCAGCTTTTGAGAAGTACTGGCCAGATCTTGATGAGAAACTCAAAAACATCCCTCCTTGCCCAACGGAGACTGTTGAAAAGACTACTGCCGAGAGAGAAATGCTAGAAGAATTACTGGAAACAACACGAAAAATTGAAAGCTCCTTAACAAAGAAGACGACCTATTCAAAAACAATTCAGACCGTAGATGCGGCAACCTATGATGGCATAGCCGAGCTTTATTCTAAAGCATCACCTAGTATGCTCGATAATAGAGTTGATAACATACTGGCATCAGTATATACACAAGCGTTCGCGACACTTCGGGCCAAGGAAAAAGACAGATTTATCACAAGTATTCTTGTAAACGACGCAAAGACCGTAGAGAAAGTCAAAAAAATATTGGATCCCATAAAAGCAGGTGTCCATGGAAGAGGCGGTGAGGGAATTCTTGTAGTTGTTTTCGATGGCCTGTTATCTCCAAGTTCCAAGGAAGAAATAGAGAGTATGAAAGGATTCTTAGACATAGAAATCCATGAAAGAAGAAATAAAGGCACTTAGACCTCCATCTGTTCTTCAATAACCCTATCTTTCCAACTTGCCCGTATTGCAGGATAATGAAGAAATAGGGACAACAGGGCAAAGGTGATGGGGGCATACATCTCATTCGCATGGCGCTACACCAAGCACGGGAACCGGGGATTGACCTCTGACCAGACCCCGCAGGCGGAGAAAGGCTTATAATAGCAGCCTTCGCTCAGGGGAGCATGTCCGAGTCCGTGGACCGTGCCAGATATGATTTCAAACGCGCTCTGGAGGAGTTGCGTGATCTCTCGGGGAGAGGTACCGAGCTCGTCTCGCTCTACGTTCCTCATAGCCGCCAGATATCTGATGTGATGGCATATCTTAGGAACGAGTATTCGCAGAGCAGCAACATCAAGTCCAAGAGCACCAAGAAGAATGTTATGGGGGCCATAGAGTCCATCATGAGCAGGCTCAAGGTCTACAAGACCCCGCCGGAGCATGGGGTGGTGTTCTTCGTGGGGCACATCCCTTCGGGCGGGGACCAGACCAGCATGGTGGCCTATGTGTTGGAGCCCCCGGACGAGATCGTCACATACCTGTATCGTTGCGATAACAAATTCTATCTCGAGCCCTTGGAGGACATGTTGGTCGAGAAGAAGAGCTATGGTCTCATTGTCATAGACAGGAACGAGTGTACCATCGGTCTGCTCAAGGGGAAGAGGATAGTCATCATCAAGAACTTCCTGTCCCGTGTCATGGGGAAGCATCGCCAGGGTGGTCAGTCCTCTGTTCGTTTCGAGCGTTTGATAGAGTTG
This sequence comes from Thermoplasmata archaeon, assembly GCA_030673205.1. Taxonomy (GTDB): domain Archaea; phylum Thermoplasmatota; class Thermoplasmata; order JAGHBH01; family JAGHBH01; genus DAOVJP01. The sequence continues at coordinate 4,801 of DAOVJP010000077.1, read as the reverse complement.
GCGGTGCACGAGTATTTCAAGAAAGTGGGGAACATAGCCAACGATGCCTTCCTGGCCGAGGAGGAGCTTCAGGGGGTTATCATCGGCGGGCCGGGTCAGACCAAACGTTTCTTCGCGGAGAAGGATTATCTGCACCATGAGTTGAAGAAGAAGGTCATGGACCTCATCGACACGGGGTATACGGATGAATATGGGATCAAGGAGATGGTGCAGAACGCGGCCACGACCTTGGCCGATGTGGATATGATGCGAGAGAAGGTGCTGGTCCAGAGGTTCATGCAGGAGGTGAGGAAGCCGGACGGCGGCCTCGCATCGTATGGGGATGAGGATGTGCTTCGCACGCTGGGCAGTGGGGCTGTGGACGTGCTGCTGGTCTCCGAGGCCTTGCGAAAACATAGGGTGGAATATAAGTGCACCTCTTGCGGGAAGGAGGTCAAGAGAACGGTGAAGGGTCCAGGTCCTTCACCCAAGTGTCCGGACTGCGGTGCTAACATGACCGAAGAGAGCAAGAAGGACATAGTAGACGAGTATTATGATCTGGCCGAGCAGAGCGGCACCAAGGTGGAACTCATCTCGGGAGAGACGGAAGAGGGAGGGATGCTTCTCAACGCCTTCGGTGGCGTGGCCGTCCTCCTTAGATACAAGGTGAGGAAAGATGGATAGTCTCTTCTCATCCTTCAAGAGTGTGGTCACCGACCTGTGCTCTCCTATACTTTCTTCATGGGGCGTGGAGGCACCTCCGTTCGAGAGGCCGGACCCGACTATGGGTGACATCGCGCTCCCGTGTTTCACCTTTGCCAAAATATTGCGGAAACCGCCCAAGCTCATAGCGGAAGAGCTCGTGGAAAAGCTGCTCCCCACAATGGCTGCGGCAAAGGAGATAGCCGATGTCCAGGCCACCAACGGCTATGTGAACTTCTGTATGGACCCCGACTGGGCGGTGAGGACCGCCATCCCAATGATATTGGAAGAGGGGTATGGACAACTCCCGCCACAGGGTATGAAGATGGTACTGGAGCACACGAGCGCGAATCCCACCGACAAACTTCATGTGGGAAGGGCTAGGAACCCCATACTGGGCGATACTCTGGCCCGGATATGCATGAGGGCGGGGTACGAGGTGGAGACCCAATATTATGTGGATGACATGGGCCGACAGGCGGTGACGCTGGCCTATGGGCGGAGCCTGTGGGGGAAGGTGGGGGAGGAAGAGAAGGCGGGGTTCCTGGGACCATACCAATATGCCTCACACCTAATGGAAAATGAAGAGACGAAGGAAGAATTGAGAGGATGGCTCCACGCCCTTGAGACGCAGGCAAAGCTGGATGTGAACGGGACACCACTCCAGGAATATGTGGACAGCGCATGCACGGACATCATGGAGACGAAGATAACCCCCGCCCTGGAGAGGGCGAATATACATATCCACAGTTTCATCAACGAATCCCGGTTCATGAAGGACGGTAGCGTCGCCGATGTGATAGAAGGCCTGAAGGAACGGCCAGAGGCAAGCCAGGACGACAACGGCGCCTGGTTCATAGACATGGAGCCCTATGGCGTGAAGGGCAGGAATACCAAGTTCTTCTTCACCCGGGGTGACGGCACCAGCCTCTACGCCACCAGGGACATAGCATACCACCTTTGGAAATACAGAAAATGGGACAGGGTGGTGAACGTCCTTGGCGAAGATCACAGACTGGAGGCGAAACAGATAGCCGTATGCCTGGAACTGTTGGGCCAGACGAAGAAGCCGGAGGTGGTGTTCTACTCCTTCGTGAGCCTTCCGGAGGGGAAGATGTCCACGCGCAAGGGGACGGTGGTGTATTTCGATGACCTCCTGGAAGAGGCGGTGGCCCGTGCCATGGATGAAGTGAGCAAGAGGCGGTTGGAACTCTCCGAGAAGGAGAGGGAGAGGATAGCGGAGGCCGTAGGGGTCAGCGCTGTCCGATACAACATAATCAGGGTCCAGCCGGAGAAGAAGATGACGTTCAGATGGGAGGATGCGCTCAGCTTCGAGGGGGACAGCGCCCCGTTCATCCAATACAGCTATGCCAGGGCAGCAAGCATATTGAGGAAGGGAGAAGATGGAGGGAGGGACGGGGATGATATCGCATTGTTGATCCATCCCTCGGAGATAACCCTCATCAAACACCTGGCATACCTGCCGAACATGGTGGAGGAGTGCTCGGAGAGCATGCGGCCTCACCTCATGGCCAGCTACGCCCACCACGCCGCCATGCTCTTCAACCAATTCTACAGGGACTGCCCCGTGCTGAACGCGGATGAGGAGTTGAGGGGACCACGACTGGCACTCGTCTACGCCTCCAAGGTTGTTCTCGCCATCTGTCTGGACCTGTTGGGCCTTACGGCGCTGGAAGAGATGTAGGGCAGGGAAGGGCATAGGCGACTGGGAGGAGAGAGTACGAAAAGTTTATACATATAGGCGTACCTTATTCACTGCCTATAGGCTGGTAGGAAAGATGGGTTTCCATAATCGAATATCTAGCATAGTCGTGGCCGTGCTGTTCCTGTCCACTTCTCTTGTAGCTCTCCTTCCGTTGGAGGACATATCCACGGAGGCGGGCGACACTGGGTCGGAGCCTCTGGAGGCATTCGTTCCCCTGCCCGCCACGGACTTCCACGATGTGATGTGGGCGTATGACAGCAGTTGGGCGATAGCGGTGGGAGACGAAGGTAACATATCCATATACGATCCGGGTACCGGAGTGTGGGGCCAGCTTCCGGGAGCAAGTTTCGGGGATGACCTGAAGGAATTGGAACTTCTGCCTAACGTAGGATATGGCGCCGTCGGCCTTCAAGGCCCGGGAGGAGGGAATTTCTATGTGGCGACCGCGGACACCGCAGGATTCGAGAAGGTGAACTCTCCGCCTGGCAACTTCACGGATATAATAATAGGGGGCGAGGGTGCGATCATGCTTGGCTCGCCCGGCAACTCCTCCTTCTTCTTCCAGGGCGCCACACACACCCGTTGGATGCCCACTGGCTCTTTGAACGTGGCCCGGTACGGCCATTCAGCGACCATGCTGCCCGGTGGGAACGTGCTGTTGAGCGGAGGTGAGTTCGGTGGGACGACCCTTGCCTCCTCTATCATCTATAACTACACGACGACTCGCTGGACAACGGTCAAGACCATGACCATGGGGACCAAGGATCACGCCGCGCATCGCCTTTCGACCGGCCACATCCTCCTCACTGGTGGGCATGATAGCCGGGTTCCGGGACCAGTGAACAACGCCTCCTTCTATGATGGCTCCACAGACACTTGGGCCGACACGACCTTCATGAACGACGCCCGCTCTTCCCATACAATGACGCTCTTGCAGAACGGCACCTCCATGGTCGTGGGAGGCCAAGGCAACGGCGTTGTTCTAGCCACCGCGGAGCTTCTTGTCTCCGGAGTGTGGATACCGCTCAACGCACTGCCTGCGGAGAGAAAGGATCACACTGCCTCACTGTTGCCCGACGGCAACGTGCTGATAGTGGGAGGGATGGACGACAGCGGACAGGCGCTCAACGACTGCTACATATACAACACGAGCACGAACACCTGGTCTCAAGCCGCCTCAATGACACATGCCAGATACGGCCACACCACCACCAGTCAATATGGGGGAAACCTGGTAGTGATAGGAGGGAAGGACGAGACCGCGAATGGATATATGCTTCCCATAGAGATATACGATCCCTGGAACGACGAGTGGACGACCAAAGGTAACCTCACATTGGGCAGGGCTTTTCACACCTCCACACTCCTAGAGAACGGGCGAGTGCTCATCACAGGAGGAGTGACGACGGCGTTCGCTCAGAAGACCGCGATATGCGAGGAATATTCCGAGGATTGGGAGGAGGGACAGTATGTATGCCTCGCGACCGAGGATAGGGCGTTCCACACCGCCATACTGCTGCCCGACGGATATGTCTTGGTCGCAGGGGGAGAGGATGACGTAGGCGTTCTGAAGACCTGTGAACTCTTCGACGGCGGCTGGGGAAAATGGTACGAGTTGACCGGCATAAATCCAACAGACAGCCTATACGACGTCTCCTACGACCCCAATGTGGAGAATTATTATCTTGTGGGGAACGACAGCACAGGGAACGGGGTCGTATACACTCTGCCCTCCGGAACCCTCCGGACCACAAGAGCATCCATAGGACCGAACATCTTGGGGGCCGCATACTGCTCTTCAGACCACAAGACCTATCTCTACAACGACAGCGGATATCTCCAACCGATGGAGCCCTCTTCATCCTCCCAACAGAGCATGTGGAACAACATTCCAGGCTTCCCGACCAAGCCCGGACCCAGACACGCCCACTGCATGGCATTTGGAGCGGAGAAGGCTCTGGCTGTGATGTTCGGTGGCTCGAACGCCGGCGGGGTTCTCCAGGAGACATGGCTTTACAGCCCATTCGTCAACACATGGACGAACATGACCGGTCCGGGAAGTCCTCCTGCGAGGGAGGCGGCATCCTTATGTTTCAGCAATGAGACCGATCTTTTCTATTTGTATGGGGGATTTGGCTCGAATTATCTGAACGACACTTGGACGTATGATCCGTTCACGAATGTGTGGACGAACATTACGGGAGGAACGAATCCTCCGCACATATCTAACCACGGTATGGTATTCGATCATGTGAATAAATATATCTGGCTTTTCGGCGGACGGGATGGAGCACAGCGCTATAACGACACTTGGAGGCTCGATCCGAACACAGGGATATGGACAATGATGCCCCAGCCCCCTTCTTTCATCAAGAAGATGTTCGGCCACGCCAT
>DAOVJP010000152.1 GCA_030673205.1 Thermoplasmata archaeon | reverse complement strand
TATGCCCTATGGCCAGGATGGTGGACGCGGAGACCGTGCGCTTGCTCAAAGAAAGTTATCCGGGGGCACCGGTAGTGGCATATGTGAACACCACGGCGGAAGTGAAGGCCGAGGCCGATGTCTGCTGCACGAGCGCGAACGCAGTGGAGGTGGTGCGCAGCCTACAGGAAAAACAGGTCATCATGGTGCCAGATTGCAACCTGGCCATGTACACGAGGCGGTTCGTGCCTGAGAAAGAGGTGATACTGCCTGCGGGATATTGTCCTACACACCAGGCGGGCATCACTCCAGAGATGATAACGGAGGCCAAGAAGGCACACCCGGATGCCCTTGTCATGGTACACCCCGAGTGCATACCAGAGGTCATCGACATGGCGGACGGGGCCTTCTCTACGGAGGGAATGATACACTTCGCCCGCGACTCGGATGCTAGGGAGTTCGTGGTCGGCACCGAGAAGGAGCACGTCTACAGACTATGCACCCTTCTGCCCCACAAGATATTCTATCCCATACCTTCTGCCATCTGCCCTAACATGAAGAAGATAACCATCGACAAGGTGCTCAACAGCCTCGAGAACAACGTGCATCACGTCACGGTCCCGGAGGATATTCAAAAGAGGGCGGTCAAGGCGCTGGAGGCCATGATATCCATAGGGAGGTAGTTGGGCGGAGAGAAAAGGAAGGGAGGCAGAGATATGAACGAAGGCGAGGGAAACGGAGAGAATGCAGCCCAAGAGGATGGGAACGTCGAGGAAGGAGGAATGGATATGGGATTGACATACGGCAGTGCAGGCGTGGACATAAAGGAAGAGGAGAGGAGCATAGCTTCCCTGGTCTCGCAATTCTCTAAAAAAACGGGGTTGGAAGGACATTTCACAGGGCTCATAGAGTTCGGGGACGGCTATCTGTCCATGTGTACGGATGGTGTCGGCTCGAAGGTAGAGGTGGCCAACGCCCTCAGGAAGTGGGATACGGTGGGCATAGACTGCATGGCCATGAACGTCAACGACCTCATTTGCATCGGAGCAAAACCCATAGCGTTCGTGGACTATCTGGCCCTGGAAAAGCACGATGTGGAGTTCGCCCGCCAGATAGGCGCGGGGTTGAACAAGGGGGCAGAGATGGGCCAGGTTAGCATCGTGGGCGGAGAGACGGCCACGCTGCCCGGGATCGTAAAGGGCTTTGATCTGGCCGGTGCCTGCACGGGATATGTGGATAAGGATCATCTGGTCACAGGGGAGAATGTGGCGCCAGGGGATGTGCTTATAGGCCTGGCCAGCAGCGGGATACACAGCAATGGTTACACCCTCGTGCGCAGGATACTGGAGATCGGAGGCGTTGGATACACGGACCCGTTCCACTCCGGTGAAGGTAGTGCATGGGGAGATGTGCTGCTCACCCCCACCAAAATATATGTGAAGCCTGTCCTGGCCGTCCTGAACAAATATCGCGTCCACGGGATGGCGCATATCACCGGCGGAGGCTTATTGAATATTCCGCGGATGAATAAAAATGTAGGGTATGAGATAACAAAACCCCTCTCTGTTCCTCCAGTGTTCCTCGAGCTGCAAGAAATGGGAGGCGTGGAGGACAGGGAGATGTTCCAGACCTTCAATATGGGCATGGGATATGTCATGGCGGTAGCAGGGGAGGATGTGGAGGGAATAATTGGGATACTGCAGGAGCATGGTGAAGAGGCGAAGATCGTCGGGCGAGTGGTGGAGGGGAGAGGGATAAAGCATGTCCCCCTGGGCCTGGAGTATGTGGGGTAGTTGAAGCAGTCGGGCCTATCTATTGTCTGCTCTCCGTGTGTTCCCCATTCTGCTTGCCACTAACCAACCCTCAACCTTTATTAGTCCCATTCCTTTCCCCCTTTTGTCTCGGGCGGCGGTGTATCCATGACAGAAGAGATAGAGCCTTTCATTCCGGCGGATAAGTTCATTCCGGAACTGACCATACGCTCTCTCGTCATAGGCGCTATGCTGGCCGTTCTTATGGGAGCCACCAATGCCTACCTCGGATTGAAGGTGGGGATGACGGTCTCCGCTACCATACCCGCGGCCGTTATCTGTCTGGCCATCTTCAAAGCCACGGGGGGGACCATACTTGAGACCAATCTCTCCAAGACCATGGCCAGCGCGGGAGAGAGTTTGGCCGCAGGTGTCATATTCACCATACCTGCCTTCGTTCTCATAGGCGCCTGGAGCGAGATACGGCTGCTGGAGACCACCCTCATAGCCCTCATCGGAGGGATATTGGGGGTGCTGTTCACCATAAGCCTCCGCCGAATATTGGTGGAGGAAGAGGACCTCCCGTTCCCGGAGGGGGTGGCCAGCGCCGAAGTGTTGTTCGCAGGTTGGAAGGGAGGTTCTAGCGCCAAATATGTGTTCACCGCCCTGCTGATCGGACTTGGCTACAAATCGCTGAGCGTGCTGCACATCGTCCAGGACCACTTGGCGGGGGTTTTCAAGATAGGCAGGTACCGCGGATATTTCGGGGCGGACCTCAGCGTGGCCCTGGTCAGCGTTGGATATATTATAGGCCCCAAGATATCCAGCTACATATTCATGGGCGGCATAATAGGCTGGATAATCATATTGCCCATATTCCTCACCCAGGCCTTTGCAGGAGCATACCCGGGCATAGACCCCCTCACAATGGCCCCCATGGCCATAGTCAATGTCGTAAAACAAGAGCAGATCATCTGGATAGGCATAGGCGCCATAGTCTTCGGCGGCATATGGACGATGATATCCATACGCAAATCCGTGGGAGGGGCGTTCAAGGAGGCCATAAAGGGGATCAAGGGGGAGAAGAAAGAGAAGGAAGATGTTCTTCGGACAGAGAGGGACCTGCCCGTGGACAAGTCATTCCTGGCCGCAGCCGCCCTCGTGCTGCCTATAGCCGGTCTCTACTTCTGGCTCACAGACTCCGGGCTCGTGGCAGGGGTGGGCTCAGTGATCATGCTCATAGCCGCGTTCTTCTTCACAGCCATATCGGGCTACATGGCCGGGTTGTTGGGTAGCAGTAACAACCCCATATCCGGCGTCACCATAACGACCCTGCTCTTCGCCTCCGTTCTCCTATTCCTCATGGGCGTCAGAGGCGAGGCGGGCATGGCCGGAGCACTGGGCGTAGGCGCCGTCGTATGTTGCGCCGCCGCCATAGCCGGCGACGTGCTGCAGGACTTCAAGACAGGCCAGATAATCGGTTCCACCCCCCGGAACCTACAGATAGGGGAGTTGATAGGTGTCATTGCCACGGCCCTGACCATAGCGCCCATATTGGTGCTCTTGCACAGCGCATACGGCATAGGCTCTGGAACGGGATTGGAAGCCCCACAAGCGCAGGTGATGGCCGGCGTCCTGCAGGCGTTCTTCGGCGGGACAATCAACGTCCTCATGTTCCTTGCGGGAATGGAGTTGGCTATTCTGCTTCTATTGCTGGGTATACCCATACTTGCAGTGGCCATAGGCATATACCTGCCGTTCAGCCTCTCCGCCCCCATAATGCTGGGAGGGACTATCCACGCCATAGTCAACAGAGTAGGGAGGAAACGCCATGGCGATGAGGTTGCAGTGGAGAAGCTGCACAACCGCGGCATACTATATTCCGCAGGGCTCATAGCCGGAGAGGCGCTCATGGGCATAGGAGGCGCAGTGGTCATACTGACCTATCCGCCTATACTGGAGGTCGTGCCCATACCGTATATTGGCATAATCATCTTCCTCGGAGTGGCGTTCCTGTTGTTGAAGATCGCCCTCGGTGGTGTAGGTGGGAACCTGAAAGATGGAGGGGGCGCCGTAAAGGAACTGGTCGGGGAAGCAGGGCAGAAGGTCACGTCCATGCCAAAAGAGATGGCTGGCCAGTGGAAGGGAGAGGAATAGGCCTACGCCAGCCCTCGATCCCCCGTTACTCGCCTTTCTCCTCCAATATCAATGCGCCTATGTAGTCGCAATCCTTGCAGTGGTATTTGTGGCCGGTTATCATGGCGTTCTCGTAGTATATGTGGGTGCCGCCGCAATAAGGGCATTTGAGCTTCCCCCGTTTTTCCTTCGGCCTCCGATGCTTTCTCATTTTTGTCTCACCCCTCTATTCTGGCGTTCCTGTCTCATCCCTTCCGGCGTTCTTGTCTCGCCCGTCTCTTCCGGCGTTCTTGTCTCATCCGTATCCCTCTCTTGCTTCACCCGTCTCCCTCTCGCGTCCTCATCTTGCCTCTCTTCCCTTCCCTGGCCTTTGTCTTATCCCTTCTTTCTTTCGCCCCCTCCTCGCCTCTTTTTCCTTCCTTCGGCGCCCCGCCTCCGTTCCCTTCCGGCGCTCTTTCCTCCTTTCCCTCTCCTATCTTTTTTCCTTTGAGTTGAGTCAGCAACTTCTCCATATCTCCCTCTTTCACCGGCTTCTTGAGCAATATGATCAGATTCCTATCTTGGAGGATCATAATGAAACGGGCCACCCTGGCGGCTGCGGGAGATATCTCCTCCTTGAACCGGGCATCCATCTCGCTCGCTATCTGAAGGATGGTCTTGGTGCCGTCGCAGAGGTCCCACACCCCAGTCCCCACATGGTCCAGGGGTCTGCGGATATGCGTCGGTCCCCCCAATCTCTTGTGAAGCC
>DAOVJP010000320.1 GCA_030673205.1 Thermoplasmata archaeon | reverse complement strand
GTACTCCGGGTCGTACAATGCCAGTATGTCTCCCACTATCTGTTCGGGGAAGCGGGACTGTGCTCCCGTGGCCCCCTGGCTACCCACCTCCTCTTTGTCGAAGAACAGACCTATGGATGTGGTTTTGGGAATTCCTATGGATATCATGCTCTTCAGGCAGGTCCATCCACATATCCTATCGTCCTGCCCATATCCTCCCACCATGCTCCTGTCGAACCCTATATCCCTGGCGGGTCCGGCGGGCACGGCTTCCAACTCGGCGCTGGTGAAGTCCTCTTCAACCATGTCGCACTTCTTGTTGAGATAGTCCAACACCCAGAGCTTGACCTTTTTCTTCGCATCCTCGTCATCTACAGGGGTGTTGCACACTATAATATTCAGCTCCTCTCCCTTTATGACCTCGCGCATGGTGCGCTTGGACTGTTCCCCCCGTGCCAGATGGGGCAGCAGGTCGCCCACGACGAACACTGGGTCGGCGGGGTCCTCCCCTACGTTCACATCTATACGCTTTCCGCTCTTGGTGAACACCACGCCGTGGATGGCCAGAGGTATGTTGGCCCACTGATATTTCTTAATCCCTCCGTAGTAATGGGTCTTGAACAAGGCTATTTTGGTATCTCTGTCCTCATAGAGGGGGTTCTGCTTCAGGTCCAGTCGGGGGCTGTCTATGTGGGAGACCACCATCCTAACACCCCTACTCGGATCGTTCTTACCCAGAATGACAAGCCCGGCCACCTTTCCCTTGTGGGTGACATAGAACTTCGTGCCCGGTTTTGGTTTCTTCACCTTTTCATAGGGGATAAAGCCGTTCTTTTTCGCAACGGCGATTATGCGATCCACTGCCTCCCTCTCCGTCTTGACCTCGGAAAGGAATTCTTTGTACTCTTCAGAGGCCGCGAACGCTTCCTTCTTATCCTTCGCGCTCATCTCGCCCCACACGAGTTTCTTCTTCATGGTCAGCTTCTCTTCGAGTTTGCTCTCAGAAGATTCTTTGGATTTACCTTTCGAGGGAGACAACATATCACCAAATCAGGGCAGGGGAAAGTAGCATATAACATTTATCGAAGGATGAGAGGAGAGAACTCCTCCTCCCCTCTGCAAACGCCCACACCCACCCACACACTCCACCCTCGCCTCTGCTCACCCCCCTCCTCCCCACATCCTACACCAGCCCCCGCCTCCTCTATGCGTCACACACCCCTCACACACTCACCCCTCTCTCATACCCACGCCCGCTCGCCCAAGTAAAGTTTATATCTCCTGTCATTATGTTAGCCCCATGGCTACTTCCGTCTATGTTGAATCGCCCTCGCGATTGCATTTTGGCTTTGCCGATGCCGACGACGATGGATTCCTCCGCGGCTCTACAGGGGTAGCTTTGGACAACCCTCTATTGAAGTTCAAACTAGACCTGTCCGATGAGGGATGCCACGGCCATTGCGCCGAAGAGCTATCTTCCTTTGGCCAGAAGGCTCTACTCCATACTCGTTCCTCTGATGAATGCCTGTCTGCCCAGGTGTACGAGCACATACCTCGGCATGTCGGCCTGGGTTCGGGGACGCAGATGTGCCTCTCAGGAGGGAAGGCAGCGGACCTTCTTGCAGGGGTGGACAGGAACACCGAGGAGTTGGCTCGCCTCTTTTCTAGAGGGAACCGCTCAAGGGTCGGGATAGAGGCCTTCGCCAGCGGAGGATTCATCCTCTCAGATGGAGATAGCAATATCCGAATGGACGTTCCAGAAGAATGGCGGTTCGTAGTAGCCGTCCCTCACGCCCCTAGGCGCATACACGGCCCGGAGGAGAAGGAACGACTCGACGGGGTTAGAGCATTGAGCACGAAAGAGAGGGAGGAGCTACGCCATTCCAGAGAGGATATGAAGAAGGGGCTGGCGGAGAAGGACACAAGGATGTTTGGGGAAGCCGTAACACGGTTGGACCGCATAACGGGAAAGGCCTTCACCCCGGTCCAAGGCGATATTTATACCAACCCTCTGGTGAAGAAGGGATTGGACATAGCCTGTTCGATGGGAGCTACAGGAGGGGGTCAGAGCTCCTGGGGGCCCGGTTTCTTCGCAGTGACAGAGGATGAGCACACAGGGCAGAAAGTCTCACTATCTCTCTCAGAATTCCTCTCAACGAACGGAGGAGGAGATGTATACCTAGCAGGTGCCAGAAACATCGGTGCTAGGCTTAGGGTCCTCGAATAGTCGTAGGATCAGAGCTCTATCTTTATCCCAAGCTTGTCTGTGAGCTCCTTGTAGCGGTTCCTTATTGTGACCTCTGTTACACCGGCCACCTCCGCCACCTCCCTCTGCGTCCTGCGCTCGTTGCACAAGATGCTGGATATATAGATGCTGGCAGCAGCTACGCCTGTCGGTCCTCTCC
>DAOVJP010000003.1 GCA_030673205.1 Thermoplasmata archaeon | reverse complement strand
TGTCGACCTGGACCCCGCAAAGGCCCTGGTGATCATATCCATATCTGATGACGAGGGCGAACTCCGATTATCATTGAAAACCGCCGAGAGCCTGGAGGAGAATGCCTCCGAATATTATGATCGGGCCAAAAAGGTCAGGGAGAAGGCGGGGGGTGCCAGGGAGGCGTTGAAGGAGACGGAACGTCTTCTAGCATCGTTGTCCGAAGAGGAGGAGAGAAGAGAGAAGGATGTGAAGAGGAAGACGTTCTGGTTCGAACGCTACCGATGGTTCTTCACCTCCAGCGGGAGGTTGGTCATTGCAGGGAGGGATGCGGAGACCAACGACCGCGTGGTCAAGCGCCACATGAAAGCAGAGGACAGATATGCCCACGCCGACATACACGGAGCCCCAAGCGTCGTCATGAAGGCAGAGGGCTTCGAGATGGACGAGGTAAGTCTCGCAGAGGCCTGCCACTTCTCAGCCATGCATTCCAAGGCATGGAGCGCGAAGATAGGGTCCGCAGATGCCTATTGGGTCAAGCCAGACCAGGTGAGCAAGACCCCCAACCCCGGAGAGTTCCTCGCCCGAGGGGCATTCGTGATAAGAGGGAAAAGACACCACTTCCACCGCCTCGCAATGAGGGCCGCAGTATGCAGGGTCAAGTACCAGGGGGTGGAGATGGTGATGTGCTGCCCCCCTGCGAGGGCGGAGAACGAGAAGGCATATGTCATCATTGAGCCAGGGGAAGAGGAAAAGAGCAAGACCGCCCGCGTCATAGCCAACCTCTTCAACATAAAAGTGGACGAGGCCATGAAAATACTTCCACCGGGCAAGACCAGGATAGTGGAGACCAAGGGATTGTGAGGGGGGGAAAGACATGCCCGCGCTGGGATTTGAACCCAAGTCCTAAGGTCCGCAACCTCATAGGATATCCAAGCTACCCCACGCGGGCACAAAGAAGGGAAAGTGGAGCAACATACTTATTTCTTTTTCTTCAGAAGGTCCTTTTTGGACCTAGACTTTATCTCCGTGTCCCAGCTTGAGGCATATTTTGTAGGGGTGTTCCTGGTGTCCAACTCCACCTCTTTCTCCTTCTTCTTGAACAAACCCTTTTTCTCCGGCTGCTGTGCTGGCTCTGATTGTGGAGGAAGGATGTCATTGGAGGGACGGGACGCCTTTTTCATGGGCTTTTTAAGCGGCCGCTTCGCCGGGACGGTCCTCTCTTTTCCCATTGCAGGGGGCGTGATAGGTTTTGGTTTCGGGCGCGGCCTGACAGGCGCCTTCTTCGCCGGGCTCTGCTCCTCCTTACTTTCCTCTCTTGGAGCGGAGGGTGCATGGGGCTTCTTTGGTTTTGGTAGAGGTCTCTTCTTTGGAGCAGGGGCGATCGGTCTTGGCCTTTCCCTCACCTCAGATGGAGGTGGCACAGCCAACGGCTTTGGCAGAGGCTTTGGTGCAGGCGTTGAGGCGGCAAAGTCAAGTATCTGTGGGGCAGGCTCCGGTTCGACAGGGGACGGGGTTTCGGAGATCACCTCCTTCTCTTCCTCGATCAAGAGCAGCGAGTCCAGATCGCCAAAGGCATTGTCCATGAGTGAATCCGCACCCGATTGAGCCTTCGTGCTCGCCCCGGTCTCAGCAGAGGCAGCTACCTCTCTCTTCTCTATAGGTTTGGGTGTAGGTCTGACCTTTGGTTTTGGTCTCGGGGTCGGCCTTCCCTCCGGCCTATGCGGAGTTTTCGGCTTAGGCTTTGGTTTTGGCCGCACAGAAGCTGGTCTCGGGCGTTTTGTCTCTATTACTGTCGGCTTAGGTGCTGGCCTTGGTCTCACAGTCTTTACCTGGACAACCTCTATGACAGGCCTACCACCCGATGGGCGGGAAGGCGGTTTCACAGGAATGAACTCTATCATGGGCTGTTCACCGCTCCGATGGACAGGAGATGCCATTTCGGGGTGTTGGGGAGAGAACTCCACAGCGCTTGGCCTATAGCTCTCTGGTCCATCGAAGGGTTTCTCAGGGGAGGCAATGGCCTCTACGGGAGGGTGAGAGACAGGAGGCGGGGACGCCATTCTAGGAGGAAGGAGCCCCTCGGGATGTAAACGAGTCTTGATACTAGAAAAGAGAGTTCCGTCTGGCCCTCCCTCTCTATCAATCTCGTCCAAGAACTTCTCTATGGTTCGTATGTCAACCATGACTCTCCTTCCAGTTGTCCTAACGCTGTCTTGTAAGACAAAATACCATTAAAGACCTTTCGGTATGCAAATCCAGTTCCGTTATCTTTTTATCGGGGACCGCCATAGGTGGAGATGTAGTTAGACGCGGGCTGTAGGCCGTGTGGGGTTGCTTCGGGCTGGTAGACGCGCTGGAATCCCTTTGGGCTTCCGCTTGCATACAAGTCCAATCACTCGTTTCACTCGCAATGGGCTGGTAGATTCATAGGACTCGCAAACTCGTCCTCCTTTCTACAAGCCCACTCGCTCGCATTCGCTCCCTCATGGGCTGGTAGATCAGTTGGAAGATCGCTTCCTTGGCATGGAAGAGGCCGGGGGCTCAAATCCCCCCCAGTCCATCTTTCCCTTCAGGGGAAGTGGGCGCGAGGAGCACAAAGTGTTCCTCGCTTGTCCATTAACCAATTGCAACGATGACCCAAGGGGGAGTTGCAAAGCGGAACAAAAGTTCCGCTTGTTCGCTTGCTAGGAGCAAGCTCGAAAGACGGAACGCCAGAGGCGTTCTCGGCGTATCAAATCCCCCCAGTCCATCTTTCCCTTCAGGGGAAGTGGCGTAGGTGGAGCTAGCTCCACCCGCTCAGGCGGCAGAGCCGCCTTCGGCAAAAGGAGCACGAAGTGTTCCTTGTCAGTCCATCTTTCCCGTATTCATCTCCCCACAACATCACTATATCTCGATCACTTTGTAGGAGGAAGGACAAGATGCAGAAGATAGCACTAATAGGATGTGGAGTAGTAGGACAGGGACTGTTGAAGATATTGAGGGACAAAGAGGAGTTCCTCAGGGACCGATATGGCTTTGAGATCCAGTTGGTGGCGGTATCGGACAAGATGAAGGGGTCGCTCATGGCGGAGAACGGGATACCTCTAGCTTCGTTCATAGACCATTTGGAGGCGAAGAAGAACATAGAGGAGTTCAAGGTGGATGGCGCGACATATGGCCTCGACCCTCTGGAAACTATAAAGCGCACCTCTGCGGACACCATCGTGGAGGTATCCTTCACCGATGTGAAGACCGGGGAGCCAGCCTCCACATACTTCCGCGAGGCGTTCAAAGCCGGGAAGAACGTTGCGACCACAAACAAAGGACCATCTGCCCTGTTCCACCGGGAACTGGCTAAATTGGCGGAGGAGAACGGCGCCTTCTTCAAATATGAGGGTACGGTGATGAGCGGCACCCCTATCTTTTCTTTGCTGGACTATGCGCTGGCAGGCAACAAGGTCACGGGAGTGAGAGGCATACTCAACGGCACCACCAATTTCATCCTTTGCAAGATGGAATCGGAGGGAATGCCCTACCAAGAAGCTCTCGAGATGGCCCAGAAGCTCGGCTATGCTGAAGCAGACCCCACCGCAGATGTGGAAGGCTTTGATGCCATGGCGAAGGTCCTCATACTATCCAATGTGGTGCTCGGAGCGGACCTGAAGGCGCCCGACGTAGATAGGAAAGGCATCTCCCAGATAACGAGTCAGGACATCGAACAGGCCGCCGCCGAGAAAAAGAGGTACAAGCTCATCGGCACCACCAGGATCGAAGGGGGCAAGATCGTCGCATCTGTGAAACCCGTCAAACTCCCACTCAGCGACCCGCTTGCCGGCGTTAGCGGGGCAACCAACGCCCTCACATTCGAGACCGACCTCATGGGCCCGGTGACCATCCAGGGCGCCGGGGCAGGCCAGATAGAGACCGGCTATTCGGTCCTCATAGACCTATTGACCATACATCGGGAGACCACCTGTTTCCACGACCACGGAGGATGATACCATGGTGGGGGGAATGTGCGACAGATATCTGGAAATAGACCTGGCCCAACAGACCTTCAAGAAAGGGCGGATAGATCCGGATACCCTGAGGAAATACGTGGGAGGGAAAGGAGTTGGGCTCTCCCTGCTAGTGGAACAGGACACCTCCAAGGACCCCCTGGACTCCGAAAATCCTTTGATATTCGTCACCGGCCCCCTCACCGGCTCTCTGATACAGACCTCCGCCCGATCCGCCGTCGTTACCCGATCTCCCCTCACCGGCGGCTTCCTGGACTCCCATGCTGGAGGCCATTTCGGCCCAGCCATGCGGCGTGCCGGATGGGACTATGTCTCCATACAAGGCGCGGCCGAGGGTCCAGTATATCTCGTGCTCTCCCCCGAAGGCGTGGAATTCTACGACGCCGCTGATATCTGGGGCAAGGATGCGTTCGAGACAGAGAAGCTCCTTGTGGAGAGGCATGACAAATGTAAGGTGGCATGCATAGGCCAGGCAGGAGAGAATCTTGTACGTTTCGCCAGTATATGCACCGAACTATACCGCCATTATGGCCGTGGAGGGGCGGGAGCGGTGATGGGCTCCAAAATGCTCAAGGCCGTGGTGGCCACCGGGAAAGAGGGTGTAGGATACCACGACGAAGAGGAGTTCAAGCGCCTGGCCGCAAAGCTCACCGAAGACCTCAAAGAGCACCCGGGCGCAAAGAAGAGGACCGAGCAGGGAACCATGATGTGGATACGGATGGGACAGGAGACAGGACGTTTCCTCCCTACACACAACTTCCGGGAGGGACAGTTCGACGGATATGAGAATATCACATCAGAGGCCATGAGCAAAGAATTGGGATGGAAGAACAAAGGATGCTATGGATGCACGGTCATCCGCTGCTCCAAGATGGCCCACTGGGATGGCAAAGAGATGGAGGGGCCGGAATACGAGACCGCCGCCTACCTTGGCTCCAACTGCGAGTTGGACAACGCGAAGGCCGTGGCCACCGCCAACTGGCTCTGTGACAAATATGGCATGGACACCATATCCACCGGCATTACCATCTCCTTCGCCATGGAATGTGCCGAGAAAGGCCTTTTGTCGGAAGAAGATAACAAGAGGATAAAGTTCGGCTCCGCAGAGACCGTCCACGCCCTCATAAAGAGCATAGCAATGAGAGAGGACATAGGGGACACACTGGCAGAGGGTACGCGGCGTGCCGCCAAGAGCATTGGGAACGATAGCGACTATTTTGCCATCAACACCGCGGGAATGGAATTGTCCGGTGTCAACCCACTGGGCAGCTATTCCATGGGCCTCGCATTGGCAACATCCGATTTCGCCAGCCACACAAGACTCTGGAGTGCAACGGATGAGATGATGGGCAACCTTGAACTGAAAGGGCTGCCAGCATACATCAAGAAGGGACAGGACGATGTCAACGCCCGCAATTGTTTGGTAGTATGTGACTTCTTGCCATACGGCTTCGACCGCCTCGTTCCTTTCCTAAACGCCTCCACGGGGATCGAATACACGGAAGAGGAACTATTGTTGGTGGGAGAGCGCATACAAACACTCTCAAGAGCATACACCATGCACACTGGCAGGAAGCACGAGGACGATGTCCTCCCTCCACGCTTCTATGAGGAAGAATCTTTTGCTGGCCTTATGGAAGGAAAAAAGATCTCTAGAGAGATGTTCGAGAAGCAGGTCCAAGAGATATTCAGACTCCGCGGATGGGACAGAGAAGGAAGGCCCACAGAGGAGACCATGGAGAGGTTGGGGATAGACGCGGCCTTTGTTTCAGAATAGGGTTTTCTTCCCCTTTCCCTTTGCGTCCGTGTCCTCCCCCCCCTCCTTCCACGTTCGCCCTTTCCTCCTCCGTTTTCCCCTTCGTCGTGGATGGACAGGCCCACCATTTGCAGAGCGGGGAACGCGGTTCGGTATGGCAAAAATATCAAAGCTCACGTCCCAGAAATGCCCCAGGTGTGATACGAAAAACGCTGTTGCTGCTCGATTCTGTCAGAACTACGGTATGCCTCTAGACCTGGAAACTGCACTCAAAGTTGAGGAATACGCCAAGAAAGAACATCTGATACAAGATGAGATACTGGATGCCATGACCAAGGGCGACGAGATACGTTGGGACCAATTAGCCAAACTGGTGGCGAAGAAGTTGCGGAGTGGAGTATAAGACACAGTTGTTCTTTAGGATAGAGACGATGACCCCCGCATATGTGGTGGGCTGAGGCCCAGAGTTACATGTTGTACTTTTCTTTCAGGCTATGGGGCATAGGCTGTTTTTCTCTTGATTGTCGCGGAGAACGGTGTGAAAGCAGAGAGTTTTCCCGGGTTGTTTTTTTTTTAGATACATTTTTATACATCTAGTTGCTTACATAGGAAATGAGTGGATGATAT
Source organism: Thermoplasmata archaeon (assembly GCA_030673205.1). Classification (GTDB taxonomy): domain Archaea; phylum Thermoplasmatota; class Thermoplasmata; order JAGHBH01; family JAGHBH01; genus DAOVJP01. Next base: position 17,659 of record DAOVJP010000003.1, on the reverse strand, counting down.
GTGTGCAACAATCGCCGTACTTATGGAGCATCATGGTAGACAACGATGGGGCGTTAAAGATGGAAGCAGCATTTGATAGAATATGGGATAGAATCGAGACACATGAGGGAGAGATGTTTCTACAGACTGGAGGCATGGGGTTCTCTTACGAGTTTGAGGGATGCCATATCACCATCAATGAGAATGGTGTGAAGATTCCCCGGAGCGAGTTTTACCAAGTATTTTGTCTGCCTCAAATGAATAAAAACGATTTGATAGCGCAATTAAGAGCACCATACTACACACGTGCAATCATGAAGGATAGAAGGATCAAAAGGGAGGCTTGATGGAGATGGTCCGCTCTCTAGAATCCATGCTTGAAGACCTGGGCCTTGACCCAGACGAGGCAACGGTGTACAAATTGCTCGTGTCCGTCGGGTCAGGAACCGTGGGCAAGCTGAGCGCAATGACACGTTACTCTCGTACAAAGGTCTATGCAATCATGGGTAAACTAACATCAAAGGGCTGGATCAAATCGATCTCGGATAAGCCGAAGACGTATGTGCCTGTGGACCCAGAGAAGGTTGTGCAACGTAAGAAGGAATCCATGAATGCATCTTCCGAAGGTGTGCTGGATAAATTGTCCCCGTTATACGAAAATTCCATGATGCATCTCAGTGAGATAGTGACATATAGGGGGGACAAGGTGATCAAGAAGGTCATGGAGATGATAGAAGGAGCACGGAAGGAGATCAACATTGTCACCGCCTTCCTGCCTCCAGATGCTTTCAAACAGATTGCCCCCAAATTCAAAAAACTCAAGAACCAGGGGGTCAAGATAAATATTATCGCATCAAACCGGTTCCGAGAGCAGAAACTTTTAACGACCCTGCAAAACGAGGCGACTGTTGGATTCGCAAGCATCCCCGATGCTGGCCTCCTAATTGTAGACGGAGAGGAGATTCTCCTGGGCAGCATAGAAGGGAAGAACGAAGAATACGCATCGAACCTTCTTGGGATATGGACACGAAGCAAAGAAATGGTAGCCTTCTTAGATATCATCCTCGGCAGAATGTACAATCCCCAAGAGGTAGGGTAGGATGACGGAACCCTGTGCCATATGCAAACGAAAGCCCACGTCATTCGAGTCCTTCATCAAGTGCAACGGTTGCAACTCTTTTTACTGCCCGACCTGCACCGCGATATTCCTCGGAATCAAAAAAGGAGGAGACATCGACACATGCCCCTCCTGCTCCCCAGAATACGAGAACGCAGAAGAAGAAAGCCGACTGGGAGGTAGATAGCATGGCAAAAAAATGCGCGAAATGCGGAAAAAAGAAACCACTCTTCGGGCATTTCATCGAATGTGTGAACTGCGGAAGCGAATGCTGCAAAGAGTGCATGTCAAAATATGCAGGATACACAAAGTTCGGAAAGAGTCAGAGTTATGTTGATTCATGCCCGAAATGCGGATAATAGCCAACGCCACAGAGATAGAGGAAGAGACATGAGAAAAAGATGTTCAGAATGTGGAAAGAAAAGACCACTCTTCGGCCAACTGGTACAGTGTAGATGTGGCTGTGTCTATTGCAGGGAATGTATAACACGGTACAGATGGTTCGACGAGAGCCAGACAACCATCCCTGTCTGCCATATATGTGATAGCGCTTAGAAACAAATGTGAGAGGCGAGAGACATGGCATCACATTGTGATCTCTGCGGAGAAAAAAAGCCGTTCCTCTTCGGCGATTTCATCCAGTGCATCCACTGCGGACGGATATTCTGCCCCGATTGTTGGGGGAAGTTCAAGAATATGGGTGGCTACCCGCCGCGCATAGAGATGTACAAATGCCCCAAATGCAAACACATTAGCTTTAGAGGGGCGCGATGATGAGCACATTGTCTAGTTCATGGAGGGATGAAGCATAACAAGTTCCGGGGTATTGATCAAGCCCGTTTACACTGTCTACGAGAGGAATCTGCTCTCGGAGATAAAGATGGAGCCCGTCCCGAACCACGTTGCCATTATCATGGACGGCAACCGTCGCTTCGCGGAAGGAAGAGACCTTCTCCCCCTTGAAGGATATAGGCATGGGGCGAGCACCCTTGAGAATGTCCTCAACTGGAGCAAGGAACTCGGCATCAAGGTTCTAACGGTATTCGCCTTTTCAACAGAGAACATGAACAGGCCATCGGAAGAAATAGATGGCATCATGGACCTCTTTGCGGAAAACCTCAAAAAGATAGGGGATGACGGGCGCATCCACAAGAACAAGACACGCATTAAGGCCCTGGGCAAGACCAACGAACTCCCTGAACGTGTCCAAGAGGCTATCCACTATGCAGAAGAAAAGACAAAAGAACATGATGAGTTCTTCTTCAACATAGCCCTCAACTATGGAAGTCGGGAAGAGATAATCCACGCCGTCAGGCAAATCTCCAAAGACGTAAAAACCGGAAAACTCGGCGTAATAGATATTGATGCAGAACTGGTGAATTCCTACCTCTATACCAGCGGATTCCCAGAGCTGGAACTCGTCATACGGACCTCCGGCGAGAAACGGATCTCGAACTTCTTATTGTGGCAGGTCGCGCACTCTCATCTCTATTTTACGGATGTCTACTGGCCGAACTTCAGAAAGATTGATTTTCTTAGGGCGATACGTTCCTACCAACAGAGGATAACGGTGAGAGAATGAAAACGAGAAGCAAATATATTGAAAACGAGGCTGGGTATCCAATAGTCTTGACCGCCTCCCGTGCGGAGATGAGCAATTATGACAACAACCCGTTCTTGGCATTTCTCTGCACCTTTCCAAAGCACATAACGAAACCCTTGCTACGAAAATACCTCTCCCCTGTTGAAAACGAGGATGGCTCTGCGAAGTTCGCACTCTATGGGTTGAGAAAGGTGGAATCTCTCCTTGTGGAAGAATTTGGCGAGGATGCTGTAGTGGTTTCCAATTATGACAGCCTCCATAAGTTCATAGGAAAAGAGACCAAGCTGGTCTGCATCTCAACGATGGACCCTATGGCGTTAGCTTTCGTATCAACCACCTATAACTCCCTTATCGGGTTCGGAGGCGAAGCCACCAACACCTCAGAATTCAAAAGGCTGGTCGCCCATCCATCCCTCACGAAATACAGGCCGAAGGTCCTCGTCGGAGGAGCTGGAGCCTGGCAGATCAGGGACACCAACACCCAAGACGAGTTTGGAATAGACGTGTTGTTCCAAGGAGAGGCGGAGCGGGATCTGATAGATGTGGTAAAAAGGCTGTTGAACGGCGAAGAGGTGCCAAGATACTACAAAGCAACGAAACCGAAGCAGGAAGAGGTTCCACTGATAAAACATGCCTCATGCTATGGCATGGTGGAAATAATGCGAGGCTGTGGCAGAGGCTGCCAGTTCTGCTCGCCCACCATGCGGACCAGATACTCCTTTCCCCTGGAACACATAATGAAGGAAGTGGAGATCAATATTAATGGAGGCTCGAACTCCATCTTCACCGTCACAGAGGATATGTTTCTATATAAGTCAAAGCCAGGCTTTATTCCCCGCCGGGAAAAGATTGTGGAACTGTACCATACAATAGCATCCTATCCCGGCGTGGAACACATCATACTCTCCCATGCCTCTTTCGCACCGATAATATATGACCCGAAGATACTAGAAGAACTCACACCGATACTAATTGAGAAGACAATATATACTCCTGAACTCAGTCCCAACTACAAACAGCCATTTATCACTGTGGAGGTCGGGATAGAGACCGGAAGCGCCAGGTTGATGAACAAGACTATGAAGGGAAAGGCACTCCCATATAGCGTAGATAACTGGCCCGAGCTTGTCGTCCAGGGCATCGGATTAATGAACGACCATGACTGGCGGCCGCTTTGCACGATTATGGCCGGACAACCCGACGAGACAGAAGACGACGTGATAGCAACGCTGAATCTCGTAGACGACCTCCGTGCCCACAACGCAAAGATGTTCTACACGCCTGTCCTCTTCGTCCCCTTTGAAGAGGCGATTCTAGGCACCGCAAACAAAGCAAGCCTGGAGAGACTCAGCGAGCTACAGTGGGAGTTCATTTCAAAATCCTGGAAGAACAACATAGATGTCTGGTATCCTGAGAAAGGGCGGATATTCAATCCCTTGACCTTTTCCGCCCACTGGTGCTGGTTCAGATGGAGGCATGGAAAGAAGGCCACAATACCAATGATGCACCTTGCAGGACTCTCGGACTCCTCTCTACCGATAAAAGTAATAAAAAAATGCGATACCGCATACTGCCAGAGCGGTCTTGGAGATACGATGGCCTCAGTCAAAGAGAAGGTGTTAGGAAATGGAAAATAAGATTATTGTGGTGATTACATGAAAACAGATATCAAAGAACACACGAAGAATATGAAGCAACACGCCGAGAATGGCATAGCAGTCACCCGCGAATGGGCTCACACCACAAAGGACCGCATATTCAACATGGAAATAGCCCCGGCCATGGAACGCGTCCTCAAGAATCGCCTCCAACTCATAGCGATCATATCTCTCATCATCGGTGCTATACTCCTAATCGCCATGATACACTCACCTAGATACTTCCTTACCGCACTAGTTATAGGGCTCATCGGAGCAGCAATAGACTTCGCAGTGGAATACAAGGGAATAACGCAAAACGACTGGAACTACCCAGTAAGATACCTGAGCTTTCGAAAGATTCCTATAGAACTCCCCCTATTATTCTTCAATTGCGGCATACTCGCCACCTTCACACACTACGCCTTCTCCAACCCTCACACCTACATGTTTTTCGAACAATCGGCAGCTCTAGGTGGCTTCAATTACGCCCAGATAGCCCTGATTGCCACAGGCACATTCTTTCTTGCACAGTACTTCATGGGAACAATAAAAAGCCTGACTTTCGGTGCCCTACCGCTGGCCCTGGCCCTTTATCTCTCATATCCCACCCCTTGGATGCTTGTAATATCCATCGTCCCAGTATACATAGACTACTACCTCGAAAGACGGATGGTCAGAAGTGCGCACATTACCTATGACCTATATGGGGAAGAAGTCGCAACCCACGTAGCAATCAGCTACTTTCCAGTCACACTAATAATCCTGGGGCTCGTAACAATAATACTCCATTACATATAGTTAAGAGAACGAAAGCAAAACATGAAGGAAAGAAGATATCACGGGAACTCTTTGAAGAAGCAGGTCCAAGAGATATTCAGACTCCGCGGATGGGACAGAGAAGGAAGGCCCACGAAGGAGACGTTGGAGAGGTTGGGGATAGACGCGGCCTTTGTTTCAGAATAGGGTTTTCTTCCCCTTCCTTTCGTGTTCGCCCAAGCCTCTTCTTCTTCCTCCTTCATTTTCCCCCTCCGGCGTGTTCTCTCTCCTCTCTCGTGTGGAGCAGAAGATATATATCACAAAGGGATATTGTCTGATATAGCCAAGATTAGGGGGAAGAAATTTCAGTCAATAATGGAGGAATGTATTGTGAAAGAGGAAATGGAAAACCAAGGGGCCAGTGAGATTTGCCCCAAACCAGTAAAATCGTCTAGACGATCAATTGTAAGCGTGGTGGTTGTCATTAGCTTGTTATTGGCTTCTCTGGGTGCCTATTATCTGTTTTTTTATGCTCCAGACATGACGTATAAGGAATTTTTGGATGGCTACGATTCAAACGGGGATGGTTCGTTGGATGACGAAAGCTCGTTGATGCATGAACGTTTTGATCCAGGGGACAGGGTCATCATAAAGGACGAAATAGCGAATATCCTGCATTTAGATGATATGTGGGGTGGCTCGACCTTCATACTCTTTAAAAGCGTAGTTGATACGCCCTACGAGAACATACCCTTTGCCCTGGAAGGAGATCAAACAAACAAATATAGGGTGGGAGAACTCGTAGAGATCAAAGCTCGAATGGGGCAGGCAGATGGAGATTTTCTCCCCGACGGTTCAGGAGAATTTCTCTCAGAAACATCCCAAGGAATGGGTTTCTTTGATGAATGGGCCCCTGAATTAGACTGGCCAGAACTATCAGAGCCGATAACTGAGAGCAATGAATACCTAGCCGTCAATATTGAAGAAGATAGTACCCACTGGCACCTCACGGTGATCGGTGTTACAGGCAATGTACTTGGTAACGAAACAACCATAACCCTCTTAGAAGGCAACAATACGGTTCCAGAGTATTCAGAATGGACATATCAAACCTCTGGAGATCCTGCAGGAAATGTCGTATGGCTTGACAATAACGCTAATGGTCACATAGACACAGGAGATAAGATAAGCATCAAAAAACCAGGAAACCCAGCAGCAGAATATACTTTTGAGATATGGTACAAAGAAATTCTCTCACTTGCCGAGCATCTCATCCCATAGAGTGAAAATAGAGGATGGCTAATAGAAGAGTTAAGGGAGTTGGGACATGAGCACGCCGTGGAGAATATATGTCAATTTCAAGGAAAATGGTTTTGAGAAGGATCTGATCGGAAGCATATGTCTCATCACGATAGGTATAGCGCTAGGCATCGTTTTCTTATTCATTGTAAATGCATTTCCTGATGGAACAGGAGGTAATATTTTACTCCCGTTTCTTGCACCGATCTTCATGATAGCCTTAGGAACTGTGGTGATCATCGCAGATCTAAAAAGAATAAAAGGTAAAGCATGACAGCCGTCTTTCCCTCTCAAAAACAACCCCGAGGAGCCTACATCTGTCTTTGGAGCAAACGCTTCAAGGTTGGCAGAACATGGAGGGTTTCAACTAATTCTTGGATGGGGGAGGGAGGGGGAACTCTCACATTCTGAGTTTTGATAACAAACGATATATACTATAAGTTACAGAGCACTCTGTGCTTCAATTGGAAGCAGGAGAAATAGAAAATGTCAAAGAATTCGCTATCTAGGAACGACCAGAGATCCAATGCTAAGAACCCGAACAACCCCGAGAGTAAGAGTTCTGTGGATAACCACAGTAACCAGATAAACCCCCAGCACAAAGCTTCCAAGAGCAAGAAGTAAGAACTTTAAGGGCCATCAAATACAACAAAGTATATCTATCACAAAGATATCTCATAAAGCGGATGTGATGCAAATGGGACATTTTCTTCTCGAACAAGCTGTTTCTCTTCCTGGCGAAGCAAGATTAAGAGATAGCGACTCTTTTGATGAAACGGATATTGCTTACAAAACAAAAACATTGGCTGCCCCCGGTGATGATGATGACTACTCAGGGTTCACAAGGATATGGTCTTCATGGGAATCACTATTCTATTAACCCATGAAAAAGACCCTACATCAGACTTCATCCAATCTGCGTTCAAAAGAAATGGGAAACCAATATCCAGGGTTAACGTTTCTGAAACGATTTGCCCAACACTTCACATATCGTCCAATAAAGAAGAAAGTTGGATATCTGATGTTAATGGAGAAAGAATAAATGCCTCATCCATCCGTTCAGTTATTTTTCGACGGCCTACTCTTCCAATTTTTTCTGACAATGAAATGGATAACAGATTTCTTTCAAGAGAATTCTTATACGGACTGAGAGCTTTTTTTGAAGCCTCAGATGCGATTTGGATGAACCACCCCCAAGCCAACACTGATGCCTGCTCCAAACTCAGTAATCTATGGTTGGCCAGAGAAATAGGCTTCAATGTCCCCAAATCTATTGTTTCATCTGCTGCATCTGAAATAGAAAGATGGGCACATACTGTAGATCAAAGTGTGATTAAATCAGTTAGTTTCGGTCTATTGGAGGAACAGAACTCGGCTAGAATGGCTTTCACTCAGAGGTTACCAAAAGAATTTAACCCATCTGAAAACCTCATTGAAGGTGTACCCTCTTTATTTCAAGAAGAAGTATCAAAAGCAAAGGACATTCGCATTGTAGTAGTGGGCAAAAATGTATTCTCTGCTTCGCTCCCCGATGAAAAAAACGAAATTGATTGGAGAAAATCAAGCCTACATAAACCGTGGGACGAATATAATTTACCCCCTTGTCACGAAGCCTTGTGCGTTACATTATGTGAAAAACTTGGCCTTGAATTTGCAGCTATAGACATGATTGAGACCCCACAAGGAGACCTATTCTTCTTAGAAATAAATCCAAATGGACAATGGGTCTGGTTGGAACAAGAAGCAAAACTTCCTATTAGCGATCAAATCGTAGCTCAATTAACAGAGGAATGACTCCATGGAAAAAATCGACATCTTCTCAATGAATAAATCCGAAGTAAATAGAGACAACCTCTTAAAGCACATAGAAAATAACACAGCCGAAGTTCTCAAAAGCAAAGCATCAAGAATATCAGAAATCAACAGAACTGAAATTGCCCGATATTCAAGCATAAAACACAAGGCGGAGATACTTTTCGGCCTGCACATCTCTCTGCTTTCATTAATAGCAGGGGGCGTTTCTCTCGGGCCGTTAGCTAACCTCTTTGAAGAACGTACATCTTCTTCAACTATAATCTTCGGAGTAACTCTTGCGCTCATGTTTCTAGTGGTAGGGTTGATTCGGGCGGTTCAAGTAGCGACACTGCCTAAATTTGTTTCATTCAACGACCCAAACTTATGGTTCAAGAAGCACAATAATGAAGAAGACTGGCTTAAAAGTGTTATCATAAAAGAAACAAGCAATTACAGAAAAAATATAGACATTATAAGTTCAGAAGCAAAAAGAACAAACCAAGCATTTGACTTCTGGATTCTTGCTGCCATGACCTTGCTTCTCTCAGTGTTAATGGCCCAAGCATTAGCTAGTCTAAAATTATATGTGCTAAACAGTTGTACCTTTATTGCGGGAATGATTATAGTTTTAGTATGTGGAATCATCATCATATATTGGGAGTTAACAAGAGAACCAAAATATCAAGGAAGAATCAAGACCACAGAGTAAGTTCATTACTCATTGAAAATATGCATGAAGAGTGCGTGTTAGAACTCCGAGAAAAACCTTATATATAGTAAACTCTACTACTACTCTGTATGAAAGGCCAAAAGTTGAAGAAAATGGTTGATTTGCTTGCAAACGAGGGAAACCTATCACCAACAAAGATTGCAAAGAAGCTTCACTGTGACAAGAGAACGGTGGATAATATGTTGGATACAACCAATGACCTCGATATGACGGTTTGTATAAGCGTTGATATTGAAGGCAGGACTTACAGAAGCTGTTCTCTCACTAAAGAGTATAAGAAAATCAGGAAAAAGAAGAGGAGGATCTAATATGAAAAACCCCAAGAATGAATATGTAAACCAGTGTACGAAGCTGTGCATAAAGACAGGCATGGGCTTTAAGCAATGTTTGGATGCATGCGAGATTTCAGTGAAAAAAGTACACCTCGAATCTACGAGGGTAAGTGGTTTTGGTATAAGCACAGAGACAACCGACACAAAGAAAGGATGGGCGCTCGTCGCCGGAGGAATTGGAGTAATGGCATTAATCGCACTACTCTAACACGCTTCATACCAGCACTACGTCCCCATCCGTCCATTCGATGTCTGTGTAGTGACATTCCCCCCCCGTATATCGGGTTTTTGAGTAGCTGCATGATGGCTTGTACGCTTCAGTTCTCTGCTTTCCGGGGCTTGATTTTATCCACCTCCTGAGCGGACCGCTCACTGTGGACTTTATGCTAGATGAGGCTATGTAAAGCATGTTGTTCGTATTGGAAATGTTTTGCATACCCTTATGGAAGTGGGGGGCGGGTGCCCCCGGTGACCCTAGCCCTAACATGCCGAGCGTGTGTTTCCCGCACACCATCCGCGACTTGGGAGAAGGAGAAGGAGGTGGCGGCGGTCATTCCCGCACCCCCCCACACCTTGTCCTATCCTGACCAATAGTTTAATCTACAGCATCCCCCATGAATGGATATGAACAGCAGGACGAAGAAGCGGGTGGCCCTATTCATCATATTCTTCCTGCTAATGCCTGCGCTGTTCCTTTCTTTGCGATCATCCAGGGACGGCATTCTTCCGGACGAGGAGGCTCCCAGCGAGCTATGGGTCAAGAGGTTGGTGGAGGATATACGGGTAGAGTCCAAGCCGCAGGAGCAGAAGGTGTTCATGGGCCAGGTTGATGTCGGCTCTTTGGAGGATGATCTGATCAATTTGGCGGCCACTCCGATGCTGTTCCTTGATGGTTATAACCCATTGTTGTTGTCCACGTCCGATGGGAACGATGCCATCGACCGTTTCGTGGAATTGAACGGGAGGGAGGTGGTGGACCTCCCAGGGGGTTCGGCGGTGGATGTCACATGCAACATATCTGATATGGGCTGGGAGAAGAGCGAGGCTGCCATTGTCGTATCGAACATATATGATGCCCTCCAGATAGCTCCCCTGGCCGCATATCTGAGGATACCCGTCCTATATGTCAACGGGACGGTGGGCTCCATGACGGAGAGTGCGGCAGCCACGCTTGGCGTGAGATATTGTGTGGCGGTTGGCGATGCCCCCCGACTATCCTTTCCCACCATGCGGCTTCCGAGCCAAGACATCAACCATTTCTATCTGTGGTGCATGGATCACGGAGGCCAGGACTGCAACTACATGGTGGTGACGAACCCCGATGACATGTTCAATTATTCTTGGGGAGAGGCGGGGAAGATACCCATACCCTTCCTTTCCCTCGTTTCCGCGCAGCTCGCGGCATACCGTCACGCTCCCATATTCTATACCGAGGGGTTGGACAATCTCACGGGAGAAGGAGAAGAGGTGGTCCAGATGGGCGCCTCCGCGGAGGTGGTAAATACCCTGGCCGAGCACACCAGAGAGGTGGTCAGGAAGGGGAAGGCCCGCATAGAGGAGAGGACGGGGGAGCAAGAGGCCATGTATTTGGCGCTGGTCGGCGGCCCCGTGGCCCTCCCGTTCCATTATCACTGCGTGCCGTCCAGCGGTGAGGGCACGACCTTCAGCAACACGGACTATATCGCCTCTGACTATTACTTCGGAGACTTGGACGAGGATTATACCATGGAATTGGCGGTGGGGAGGATCATCGCCAGGGACATAGACGATGCCTCGGTCCTGGTCGCCAGAAGTCTCCTGGAGGATGTCATGACGCTGGAGTACGAGGATGATGGGGACGCATCCCAGCAGCTCTACGATACGCTCTCTGGCCCATGGGAGGAGAACAGCGCCATCTATGTTGGCTCGACCCGGATGGGTCCCATACCTCGATGTCTCAAACACGCCAAGGCCTACCAGGCCCAGACCATGAAAGAGGGGGGGTTCACGCCCACGGCCCTCGAAGCGGCAAAGGCCAACGACGAGATGGTGAGCGAGAGCATAGACAAGATACAGTATTGTGTCTACTACGGACATGGCGACTACGATTGCTGGTGGTCCAACGCTGGCGTCTATATCACCAGTGATATGATTGCCTCGTCCCGACTGAAGCCCGGTATCTCCATAGCAATGGCCTGTCTCACCGCCCGTGTGGACAACTCCACAATCCCTCTGTCCGAACTGATCTCCCTCGGCTTTCTCCACGGAGGATATAATGGGTACATAGGCGCCACCCGACTGGCATATGGTCTTATAGAACTCTATGACAGCGATGGATACCTGCCTGTGGAAGATACTGATGCGCTATATCTGGTGGACCGTTTCACATATTATATCTGCAAGGAGGATCTGAACACAGGGCTTTCCCTCATGAAGGCCCGGAACGACCTTGTGGAACGGTTCAATGTGGAGAGCGAGTTCGGGGCCAAAGTAGCCATGTACGAATATGTGTTGTACGGGGATCCAGCCTACAATATGCATGTGCCAGCATTGGACTAGGAGAACCTAGAGGCGCCCTACCTTTTCTCCAACGCTTCCCTCATCCTTTCTATAGCCTCTTCTATCTCCGAGAGCGAGGTGGCATAGGAGAGACGTGAGAAGCCCTCGCCATGCTCCCCGAAATAGATGCCCGGGCAGGTCGCTACCCCCGCCTTTTCCAACATGAAATCGCCGAAGCCTTCGCTCGTCATCCCTGTGCCAGAGATGTTTGGGAAGGCATAGAACGCGCCCTGGGGGGTCACACAGGACACGCCGGGAAGGCTGTTCAACCCGTTGACTATAAGATCACGGCGTTTGCGGAACTCCACCATCATCTCTCCGATCACTCCCTGATCCCCTTCCAATGCGGCTATCCCGCCGCGCTGGACGAAGGGCGGTACGCAGGATACTATGGTCTGGAGTATCAGCCCCATCTTATCTATGACATCCACAGGACCGATGGCATATCCCAGGCGCCACCCGGTCATGGCGTATGCTTTGGAGAAGCCGTTGAGCATTATCACCCGGTCCCTGCACTCGTCGCTGAGGGTGGGGGAGTGGTGCTCCTCGTCATAGGTCATCTTCCCATATATCTCGTCCGTGAGAAGATAGACATCGTGCTCCTCCGCTATCTCCGAGACCTCTTCCACCTCCGCCCGTGTCATCACGGCCCCGGTGGGGTTCTGGGGGGAGTTCATCATCACAAGCCGGGTCTTGGGAGTTATCCTCTTCCGTATCTCGTCCGGGTCCATACGGAACTCGTCCTCTTCTTTGAGAGGTATCCTCACGGGTTTTATCCCTATGAGGCTCATGGCCGAATAATAGGTCGGGAAGCCAGGGTCCTGGACTATGACCTCTTCGCCCGGGTTCACCACCGCCCGCATCACGAAGGAGATTATGGGGTTGGCACCGGGACATACCAATACCTGGTCCATCCCCGGTCTGAAACCGTAGTCCCTTTCCGTGGTGTCACAGATGGTCTCTCTGAGTTCTGGCACGCCCATGGAGTTGACATAGTGGGTGTCCCCGCCACTCAGCGCATCCTTTGCTCTCTGCACGATATGTGGGGGCGTATCGAAATCCGGCTCCCCTATCTCGAAATGGAGTATGCTCTTTCCCTGCCGCTCAAGCTCATTGGCCTTGGCCAGTATCTTGAACATGGGCTGGCCTTCCACTCTTTCCGCGTCCCTAGAGATACTTTTCATCTTTCTGCCTCCGTATCAGTGGCAACCATGGGTGTCCACATCTAACGGTGATGTAGGTTCGGCGCCGCTATGAACGACAACCCTTTCTCGGTCAGCACCCTAGCGGTGTTGTTCAACGACTCGTGTTTGTCCATATAGTTCTGTGTGAGCAGGGGCATCATGTTCTTCTCCTCTATGTCCGCGCGAGGGAGGAAATATTCCGCTATGTCGGATGGATGCTCCCTCTTCTCCTCCACAGCTATCTCGCCTCCCTCGTGTTTGGCGCTTATATTGGCCACCTTCGGGGCCAGAGCCATCAACTCTTCCCTTCGATCATAGGGCTGTATGACTATGCTCTTCCAGGTCTCGAAGATATGGTGCTCGAACCGCACGACGTTCTCCAGGCCCATGGCCTTTCGTATCTTCGAGCTGAACTCTATGGTGGCGTTGTCCACGGAGTTGGCGAAGTTGAACCCTATGAGGGAGGTGGTCCCGTCCTCTCGGGAGAACATACGGGCGGCCATGAGTGTCCAGAACACAGCATAGGGGTTGTCGTTCCCCATATACACGGATATCTTGAACTCTATGTCCACTCCAAGTTTGTGCAGCATATAGGCCAGCAGCACGGTGCCGGGGTTGATGTTCAATATCTGCTTCACCCCATAGTTCGTTTTGTAGTAGAGGAACTCGTCCGCCCATTCTATCGGATGGGTGTTCGGCTGTCCAACTCCTCCGAAGTATCCGGTGATGGTATCCGGTCCGCCAAGATGTACGTTCGAGCCATCCGTGCCCTTCGTGTCCAGCGTTTCGCACCAGCTAGCTCCGAGGATCTGCATGGCCGCGCTGACGGCTAAGAGATCACCGTCCTCCTCCTGCTCCTTCATGAAACGGACGCGTATGAAACGCCCGGGCATCAGCTCTCGGTTCGCCACGGCCTGTCGGGCCTGCTCCATGAAGAAGGAAAAGAATTGGCAGGCGCTTATCTCCAGTGTCACAGGGAAATCTTCGTTGAACTCCGTAGAACTCGCCTTCTCTCCCAGCACTTTCTTCCGGTATTCATTCTCAGTGATGAATGCGCCGTTGTCCCTCTGTTCTATGAGCCATTGGAGGTCCTTCACGTATTCTGGCTTCTTCTTTTCCAGGCGGGCCATGAGGCTCTCCACCTTCCCTGCCTCCGCCGCTTTCCGGTTTATTTCCTCCGGTCCCCCGTATTTTTCCACTAGGGCCAACAGGTCGTTCACGAGCTGGTTGTCCGGGTCCATGATGAAAGCGTTGATCTCATCCAATCTCTTGCTGTCTATGGCGAGCTTGTCACGTAACATATATTATTCCTCCTACTACACAGGGTACAACAGGGCACCCCTCGATGTCGCCCCATAACCGAGGCATTTCTAATACCTTGCGCTTCCGGAACGGCCTTCCCTAGTGCAGCCTCTCGATCTGTCTGTTTATCTCGTCGCCCACCAGACTCTCTGGACGAATGACCGCCTCTACGAGGGCCAGGAGTCGGACGTACTTTGGATCATGGACCCGTACTATCACACGGCACTCGGGGTTGAGATGTTTGATCTTCCTCACGATCTTCTCTGATTTTTTGTCATCCCCTATGCACAACACCACCAACCCGGCCTCTGCCACGTTCGCCTTCCGGAGCGATCCTTGATCCCCTCCGTCCCCGAACACATAGGGTATCCATTCCTCTCTCAGCCCCTTTATCTTCTCCATATCCTCTTCTATAACTACGAAATTCCGCTCACTGGATAATAGGTATTCGAGGACCACGGAGCCCATGGCTCCGGCGCCGATGAGGACCACATGTTCTCGCAGGCCCAAGGGCGACAATTTTTCTTTCCAGAGGAGAGGAACGATGAACGGGGTGATGGTGGCGCTGACGATGGCCATGAAGATGACGGCCACGAACAATGGCTCGTCTACCAGTCCCGCCTCTTTGCCCACAACGGTGGCGGCTATGGTGGCGCTGAGCTGGGGCCAGAATATGACGCCTGTGACCAGCCCCTTCCTCACTCGTTCCTTCCTATATCCTCCGCTGACCCCATAGATGGCTCCGGCGGTCAGTTTGGAGATGAACAGGGTTGCCAGCAGGCCAAGGGCAAGGAAGATGGCGGAGTGTGCGGTCCAGAGTACCCGGATGTTCGTCTCCATGCCCAGGACCACGAAGAACACGGGGATCAAGAGGGCATGACCTATTCCCTCTATCCTGTGGAGCTCTCTCCTATGGGGTAGGGACCGGCCTATCAAGAGTCCGGCGAAGAATGCGGCCACTATGCCGTGCAGGTGTATGATCTCGGAGAGGGCCACGATGATGAGCATGGCCGCTATCATGAACTTCAGATCCCCCTCCTTCGCTTTCTTTTCCTCCCTAGCAAAATACCATCGTGCCACTTGGGGAATCAGTATCACTCCCAACACCAGGAAGGCCATCATGGATATGGCCAGCAGGAGGATGGATGCGGGGGGCCTATCATGTTGTATGAGCAGGGCTATCCCCAACAGGCTGAGGGTGTCCAGTATGACCACTCCGGGGATGAGGACATGCCCCGCCCGCTCCTTCAACTTCTTGCTGGAGTTGACGATGGGGATGATCTCTCCCACTGAGGAGGAGACCAGGATGGTGCCGATGAGAAGAGAGGGGGCCAGCCCATACCCGGCTATTTGGCCCAATGTGAAGCCGGCAAAGAAGCACACCGAGGAGAAGATAATGGCCAGTTTCACGGGTTTCTTCCACTTGGCCCCTGTGGAGCGATACACTTCCAATCCGGCTATGAACACGAGGAAATAGAGGCCGAGCTCACCGATGAACGAGAGGGCTTCGTGTTCTTGCAATAATCCCAGACCGAAGGGGCCGGCCAGCATACCGGCGATGATGTAGAAAGGGACAGTGGATATCTTCCATCTCTGGGCGATCTCGGGGAGGAAGAGGCCCAAGACAAGTATGATCGCGAAGGTGGCGAGGGCGCTGTTCACAGCGAAGGGCAATGCCATGCAAGGCAAATGGGAGAGGGGAATCATAAAGTTTGTTGGTGCAGAATAGAGAAGGCATGGAGCATGAGACACT
Organism: Thermoplasmata archaeon; assembly: GCA_030673205.1. GTDB lineage: Archaea > Thermoplasmatota > Thermoplasmata > JAGHBH01 > JAGHBH01 > DAOVJP01. The sequence goes on along the minus strand of DAOVJP010000003.1, from coordinate 1,632 downwards.
ACACTCTCCCCTGCACCCGATCTACAGTAGTGGTAAGGGGGAACAGGAGTTCCCCTGCACCCGATCTACAGTAGTGGTAAGTAGGGGGAACAAGAGTTCCTCTGTGCCAGGAGATCTGTGCAAGGGGCGCAGGGAAGGGATAACCTTTCTATACTTCGTTACTGGTTACAACCCTGGTGGAAAGATGTCCTGTTTCAAACACCGGTTCGCTAGAGAATATGTGGAAGACGTGAAGAAGATACTGGATCAGATGATGGAAGCTGGCCTAGATGATAAGATGGCCCAGTTGGCGGACCTGCTCCGAGAGGCAAGGGATGCTGGCCACAGGATATACATTATGGGGAATGGGGGTAGCGGCTCCACCGCCAGCCATATGGCAAGCGATCTGAACAAGGGCGCAATGTTAGAGGACAAGCCCCGTTTCAGGGCCATATCATTGGTCGATAACATACCACTCATGCTCGCATGGGGCAATGACAGCTCCTATGAGGATATATTCGTCGAACCGCTCAAGAACTTCATGGAGCCAGATGACGTGGTCATCGGCATAAGCGGCAGCGGCAACTCGATGAACGTCATAAAGGCCATAGAATATGCCAATGAGAACGGAGGAAGAACAGTGGGGTTGAGCGGATATGACGGGGGGAAGTTGGACAAGGCCGCCCAGATGGGCATACACGTTCCCAGTTTCTACATGCAGAAGGTGGAGGACATACACATTCTCATAGGACACTTGGTCACATCGCTCATCAGGGAAGAGGGGGTATAGGCCCATAGCACAGCGCGCGTTCTTTTTGGATAGGGATGGTGTCATCAATGAGAACAGAAGGGACTATGTCAAGACCCCTGACGAGCTCGTATTCCTGCCGAACGCGGCGGAGGCCATACGCCGTATCAACCAGGCGGGTTGGTTGGTGGTCATCATAACGAACCAATCCATGATAGGACGGGGCATAGCCACCGAAGAGGCATTCCAGACCATAATGGACAAGCTCGCCTCCACTCTGAAGCGAGAGGGGGCATTGATAGATGGGGTATACCACTGTCCACATGTTCCGGAGAGCGACCACCCCTGGCGAAAACCAAACCCAGGCATGCTACTGCAGGCGGCTGAGGACATGGACATAGACCTTTCCGCATCTGTGATGGTGGGCGACCTTCCAGGCGATATAGAGGCCGGGAGGCGGGCCGGGACCATGCGCCAGGAACTGGTGGATGATACCCGTTCCTTGTTGGACGTGGTCACGGAGATACTCGGTAGCGGCGAATAAGCTCCTTCTCCCCCAGACCTTTCTCCTTTGCCAGTGAGCGTAAGAGCTTCGACGCCCCGCTGCCGAACTGAGCCGCCTTCTTCTTTCTGTCCGCACACTCCAACCCCAATTCCCGGGCCACATCCCGCAGGGCCTTCTTCTCGATCCTTTCTTCATAGACCAGCCCCAGACCGTGCTCTATCATGGCAGGGTCGAGATATGGGGTGTCCAACAGGTGTCCCGTGGAAGCGACCAGAGCCCGGGCGTCGGCCACATCCCCTTCGGGCAAGCACTCTACATCCTTCTTTGACCTATCCAAGAACTCCTCTTTTCCCATGGCCTTGTACCTGTTGTACCCGCCGAACAGCTCGTCCGCACCATG